>JAFUPY010000016.1 GCA_017472565.1 Eubacterium sp. | reverse complement strand
AAGGTATCCTTACAGTACGTGGTGGTATGACATCTCACGCAGCCGTTGTTGCTCGTGGTATGGGTACATGCTGTGTATCAGGATGTGGCGACATCAATATGGATGAAGAAAATAAGAAATTTACATTAGCAGGAAAAACATTTGTAGAAGGTTCTGAAATCTCTATCGATGGTACAACAGGTAATATCTACGATGGAATTATTCCAACAGTAGATGCTACAATCGCTGGTGAATTCGGAAGAATTATGGCATGGGCTGATAAATTCAGAACATTGAAAGTTAGAACAAATGCAGATACTCCTGCAGATGCTAGAAAAGCTCGTGAGCTTGGTGCTGAAGGTATTGGTCTTACACGTACAGAGCATATGTTCTTCGAAGAAGACAGAATCGCTGCTTTCCGTGAAATGATCTGTTCTGATACAGTTGAAGAAAGAGAAGCTGCTCTTGATAAGATCCTTCCATATCAGCAGGGTGACTTCGAAGGATTATTCGAAGCATTAGAAGGTAACCCAGTTACCATCCGTTTCCTTGATCCACCACTCCATGAATTCGTTCCTACTGAAGAAGCTGATATCCAGAAACTTGCAGATGCTCAGGGCAAATCTGTAGAAGATATCAAAGCAATCATCACTTCCTTACACGAATTCAACCCAATGATGGGTCATCGTGGATGCCGTCTTGCAGTTACATATCCGGAAATCGCTAAGATGCAGACAAAAGCGGTTATCCGTGCAGCAATTGAAGTACAGAAAGCACATGCTGACTGGACAGTAAAACCAGAAATCATGATTCCACTTACATGTGAAGTGAAAGAATTAAAATATGTTAAACAGGTTGTTGTTGAAACAGCAGACGCTGAAATCGCAGCAGCAGGTATCGAATTAGAATACGAAGTAGGTACCATGATCGAGATTCCACGTGCTTGTCTGACCGCAGATGAAATCGCTGCAGAAGCTGACTTCTTCTGCTTTGGTACAAACGACTTAACACAGATGGCATTCGGTTTCTCCCGTGATGACGCTGGTAAGTTCTTAGACGCATACTATGATTGCAAGATCTTCGAAAACGATCCATTTGCAAAACTCGATCAGACTGGTGTTGGTAAACTGATGGATATGGCAATCAAACTTGGTAAACCTGTAAATGACAAACTTCACGTTGGTATTTGTGGCGAACACGGTGGAGATCCATCCTCCGTAGAATTCTGCCACAAGATTGGTCTGGATTATGTATCCTGCTCACCATTCCGTGTACCAATTGCAAGACTTGCAGCAGCACAGGCAGCTATCGCAGATAAATAAAATATGTGATATTGGATCAGGCGACTTTAGAGTCGCCTGGTTTTTTTTATTTATTTTATTTCTTTATTCCTGGAATATCGATTATAATGGCTGTAAGGAACATAGTTTTAGAAGATAAAAGAGGATACCAATATGAGGAAAAAAGTAATTGCCTGCATTGCGCTGGGTGCACTATGTATTTCTATGTTTACTGGTTGCAATCATGGATCTGATGAGAATCCATCTGCTTCATCTGGAAGTGAACAAAGCAAAGATGTTGCGGTGGAAAATAAGGATTCTGATATAGCACAAAACGAACAGAATCAAGTGGAGAATAATCCGATGATTTTTTCTGAAGGAACCACCCTGGAAACGCGTTTTGCCACTCCAGAAGGGTACAAGAGAACATCAGCAGAGGAAAGCAGCCTGACTGTTTTTTTGCGTGGATATGCGTTGAAGGAAGATGGTTCTCCCGTTTTGTTGTTTGATGGAGACGATAAAAGGAATCAAAGTGCCCATGCGGCAGTATTTACACTTCCGATCAATGATGTTGATCTGCAGCAGTGTGCGGATTCTGTGATGCGTATCTGGGCAGAGTATTATTGGAGCAAGGGCGAGTATGACAAGATTGCTTTTCATTTTACCAATGGATTTTTGTGCGAATATTCCAAATGGGTTGAGGGCTACCGTGTAGCTATAGATGGCAATGATGTATACTGGACCCAAAGTGCATCTTATGATGACTCTTATGAAAACTTTGAGGACTATTTGCTGAAAGTATTTTCCTATGCGGGTACATTGTCAATGGATTCCTATGAGTCAGACACGATAAATTTAGCAGACATGGAAGTTGGTGATATTATCATAAAAGGTGGAAGTCCTGGTCACGTGGTCATGGTTGTGGATAGCTGTGAAAATGCTGCTGGAGAGAAGGCATTCTTGCTGGCGCAGGGATATATGCCGGCTCAGGAGTTTCATGTCATCAAAAATCCGGCTCATGCAAAGGATCCCTGGTATTATGAAAGCGAGATGACGTTCCCGCTGCGAACAGCGGAATATACCTTTGATGATGAAAATATGATAAAACGCCTTATATATTAATGTAAAATCAGTTATAATCGTTTTATACTACATGCAAGGAGGAACCAAAATGAGATTAAGTGGAAAAATTGCGATTGTTACAGGCGGCAGCCGTGGAATTGGTTTTGCAACTGTAAAAAGATTTGTAGAAGAAGGTGCTACGGTTGTTCTTTGTGCCAGCAGACAGGAAACTGCAGACAAAGCAGTTGCACAGTTAAAGGAATTGATTCCAGAGGCAAAGGTAGAAGGGATTGCACCGGATCTTTCTGATATGGATGCTTTACAGGAAGCGTTTGCTGCTGTTGTTGAAAAGTATGGTCGCCTTGATATTTTAGTAAACAATGCCGGAGTTGCTGAAATGACACCATTTGAAAATTATACAGATGAGATTTTTGACAAAGTTATGGATCTGAATCTGAAAGCGTTGTTCCATGGATCTAAGGTGGCGTCCGATATTATGGTAAAACAGGGCAGCGGTGTTATTTTAAACACTTCTTCCATGGTTAGTAAGTATGCACAGCCAAGTGGAATTGCATATCCAACATCCAAGTTTGCAGTGAATGGATTTACCTTATCTTTGGCAAGAGAGCTTGCACCAAAGGGAATCCGTGTGAATGCAGTTGCACCAGGTATTACCGAAACCGATATGATGAAATCTGTTCCAAAGGAAATGATTGAGCCACTGATTGCCCAGGTTCCATTGGGAAGATTGGGACAGCCAGAGGATATTGCCAATGCCTATGTATTCCTGGCTTCAGAGGAAGCTTCCTATATCTCAGGTGTTGTATTAAGTGTGGATGGGTTGGCAAGATCCTAATTATTTAGATATACCAGATTTGCGGCAGGCGCTTGTATTGGACCTTGCAGTAAGTCTGGTATAACTTTTTTGAGTCATTATTGATAAAAGTTATTGATTACTAACTCCTTGTGTGATATTATCGTAACGTTGAAGAGAAAGAATATCAATAAGGAACGGTAAGATGACATTAAAGGACTTAGAAATTGGAAGTAGCGCGGTGATTACCACGGTTGGTGGTTCTGGCGCATTAAGACAGCATTTTTTAGATATGGGTGTGATTCCAGGTGCAGAAGTGACGTTGGAAAAGTATGCACCAATGGGTGACCCGATGGAATTGACCATTCATGGATACACCTTGACTTTGCGTGTTGCGGACGCGCAAAAGATTGGCATTGAGCCAGTGAAGCATGGCAAGAGCAGCAAGGATGGTGGTGAGAACACAGACGCCAAGATTCGTCCGGCTACGGAACATCCTGGCTTTGGTGAAGGAGGAAAGTTCCATGAAAAAGCAGGGGAGACTCCACTACCAGATGGAACCAGGCTGACATTTGCTTTGGCTGGCAATCAGAACTGTGGGAAAACCACACTGTTCAACCAGTTGACTGGAGCCAATCAGCATGTTGGTAACTTCCCGGGTGTTACGGTTGACAGAAAGACAGGTGTGATCAAAGGGCATTCTGAGACACATGTAACAGACTTGCCAGGCATCTATTCCCTGTCACCCTATACAAGTGAAGAAATTGTTTCCCGCCAGTTTATTCTGGATGAAAAACCAAAGGGGATTATCAACATTGTAGACGCGACTAATATCGAGCGTAATCTGTACCTGACCATGCAGTTGATGGAACTGGATGTGCCAATGGTGTTGGCTCTGAATATGATGGATGAGGTTCGCGGCAATGGGGGCTCTATTCATATCAATGAAATGGAAGAGATCTTAGGTATTCCGGTTGTTCCAATCGCGGCTTCTAAAAATGAGGGCATCGATGAGCTTGTAAGCCATGCAGTACATATTGCAAAGTTCCAGGAATATAACGGCAGAACAGATTTTTGTGATGAAAGTGAAAATGGGGGCGCAGTGCATCGCTGTCTTCATGCAATCATGCATCTGATCAAGGATCATGCTCAGGCAGCAGAGATTCCGGTTCGTTTTGCTGCAACAAAGCTGGTGGAAGGGGACAAGGCAATCTTTGATGCATTGAAATTGTCTCAGAATGAGTCTGAAATGGTGGAACATATTATCTGTCAGATGGAAGAGGAGCGTGGACTGGATCGTTCCGCAGCTATTGCTGACATGCGTTTTGCTTTTATTGAGAAACTGGTAAAACAGACCGTTGTAAAACCAAAAGAAAGCAAAGAGCGAGAACGCTCTCGCAAAATGGATAAATTTTTGACTGGAAAATACACTGCCATTCCGGCCTTTGTAGGAATCATGGTGGTAATCTTTGTGTTGACCTTTAATTTCTTTGGTGCATGGTTACAGACCGCATTGGAATTTGGTATCGGCGCATTGACAACGGTAGTGGACAATGCATTGACTTCATTGGATGTGAACCCGGCGTTACATTCACTGGTAATCGACGGTATTTTCAATGGTGTAGGCAGCGTCCTTAGTTTTGTTCCGATTATTATTGTATTATTCTTCTTCCTGTCTTTACTGGAAGATACAGGATATATGGCACGTGTAGCCTTTGTGATGGACAAGATCCTTCGAAAACTTGGACTGTCCGGCAGAAGTATTGTGCCAATGCTGATTGGATTTGGCTGTACGGTACCGGCGGTAATGGCCAGTCGTACCTTGCCGTCCGAGCGTGACCGTAAGATGACGATCATGATGACACCATTTATGAGCTGTACTGCAAAATTGCCAATTTACGCATTTTTTACTGCAGCATTTTTCCCAAAACACGGTGGTATGGTGATGGTGGCACTGTATATCATTGGCATCGTAGTTGGCGTTGTAGTTGCTCTGGTTTCTAAAAACAGTGTGTTCAAAGGCGAACCTGTTCCATTTGTTATGGAGCTTCCAAATTATCGTATGCCAGGTGTAAAAAATGTGCTGCGCCTGCTTTGGGATAAGACAAAAGACTTTATCAAGAGAGCCTTTACGGTGATTTTTATTGCTACCATCGTCATCTGGTTCTTACAGACCTTTGATCCACAGCTTAATATGACTGCAGATTCCTCTGAAAGTATTCTGGCAGTTGTAGCTGGTTGGATTGCGCCAATCTTTGCACCGCTGGGATTTGGCGATTGGAGAGTTGCAACAGCGCTGATATCTGGATTTATGGCAAAGGAAAGCGTGGTTTCCACCATTTCTATCCTGTTTGGCTCAACAGGAACGCTGGTATCTGTACTTTCCCCAGTGTCTGCGGCAGCACTTTTGGTGTTCTGCTTGCTCTACACACCGTGTGCAGCAGCCATCGCTTCTGTAAAACAGGAGCTTGGCGGCAAATGGGCATTTGGCATGGTAGTGCTCCAGTGTGTGGTGGCATGGATCTGTGCGCTGATCGTTAGATTGATTGGTTTGGTTATTTTCTAATGGCTATAATCCGGAAATGTTTGTTCCTGAAGCATAGAACTATAAATTAGCAATCCAGACGAGATAGTAATATCTCATTTCATACCTTAAAAGAAGTCGGTATACCCGGCTTCTTTTTTTGCTGAAATACTGATATAATCGAAAACAGTAATAGAAATGTAATGAGGTTCTTGGGTTTTATGAAGTACTTTTTAATTGCAATCGATGGCAATTGTGGCAGCGGTAAGTCCACATTGTCAGAAATTATAAAAGAGAATTTTGACTGTAACATTTTTCATATGGATGACTATTATCTTCCCTTTTCTAAGCGAGGGGAGAACTGGGAGATGCTGCCCGCCGGCAACATGGATATTAAACGTTTTTTAGAACAAGTGGTATTGCCTGCAAAGAGAGGCGAAGAAGTGCTGTATCAGCCTTATTACTGTCGGGAAGACCGACTGCGTGAAGTGATTATAGCAAAGCCAAAGCCTTTGACAGTGATTGAGGGCAGTTATTCTCATCATCCTGTGCTTGCCAAATATTACGACTGGAAGCTTTTCCTTACTTGTTCCAGAGAAACGCAAATGCAAAGGCTTGCGCGGCGTGAGGGAGAGCGAGTTGTCTTCTATGAGCAGCGTTGGATTCCGATGGAAGAGCGATATTATCAGGCGTATGCTATAAAAGAGCATGCGGATAAAGTCTTTGATACACAAGCGTATGAGGTTTACGGAGAAATTATAGATTCTATAACAGGTGTGTTGCAGCAAGAAAATAAATATGATAAAATTTAATTTGATACAATTAAAAACATACTTGAAATGAGGAAAAGTAATATGAATCAGGATAAGAAAAAATTTCAAGTGAAAAAGCTGACCTTATCTGCCATGTTTATGGCACTGGGTCTGGTGCTTCCATTTTTTACTGGTCAGATCCAGCAGATTGGCAGTATGCTGCTTCCGATGCATCTTCCGGTATTCTTATGTGGTATGATCTGCGGCGGCGGTTGGGGCGGTATTGTTGGATTCATCCTTCCACTGCTTCGATATGCGTTGTTTGGAATGCCGCCGATTTTCCCTAAAGGGCTTGCGATGGCATTTGAGCTTGCGACCTATGGTATTGTAGCAGGTGTACTTTATCAGCGCTCTAAGTGGCACTGCTACCGGGCAACCTATCGATGTCTGATCATCGCAATGATTGTTGGCCGTTTTGTGTGGGGCGTAGTGTATGCAATTCTTTGTGGTATGACCCAGCAGGTATTTACTTTCAAACTGTTCTTGATGGGAGCATTCGTGGAAGCGATACCTGGAATTATCATTCAGTTGTTGCTGGTGCCAGTATTGGTAAAGACTATCAACAAAGCAACCAGAGGCCCCGATTGGTGATAAAATAGTAAGGTCGAAAATGAAAAATTTACATAAAAAAGAACAAGCAGCTATTGGAGGAATCTTATTATTCTTCTCAATAACTGCTTTTCTATTATAGTTACATTACATTTATCGTAACGCCATTATTTTTATAACATTCCATTACTTTACTTCAAATCCAAAGTATTCTACTGCGTTCTTCCAACATACGTTTTCTACGATCATACCAAGAGTTTCCATGTCAGCAGGATACAGTCCCTTTTCAACCAATGTTCCAAGCTTGTCGCACAGAATGCGTCTGTAGTATTCGTGACGAACAAAGGATGTTAGAGCGCGGGAGTCTGTGAGCATTCCCACGGAGCGTGCCATTGCACCTGTTTCCAACAACTGGTCGATCTGTTCGGAAATGCCGCGGATGTGGTCGTGGAGCCACCAGGCAGCGCCGTACTGTACTTTTGCACCATCGGAAGCGAAGTTGACAGCCATAGTTGCGAACATGGCGTTGTCTGCTGGATGCAGGTTGTACAGGATGGTTTTTGGAAGACAATCCTGACCATCTAAATGTTGTAAAAATGCACTTAATTTGAAGGCATCTGTTGCTGCTCCAATACTGTCTCCGCCAGCGTCTGCACCAAAGGATGCAAACAGCTTTGGTGAGTTGTTGCGGATTGGTCCAAGGTGAAGCTGCATAGTCAGGTTGCGTTCCCAATATTCTTTTCCAAGAACGTTAAGAAGGGCACCCTGGTAGATGGCAATTTCTTCTTCGGATAAGATTTCTCCAGCCAGGGCTTTTGTCACGATAGGAGCAGGATTTCCTGTTGTATATCGGAACTGGATAAAGCCGTGGTCAGTTACCTTACATCCGATTTGACCGAAGAAATCCAAAGATTTCTTTAAGGCAGCAATTAAGCTGTCCCAGTCTGTGATTGCGCCGTATCTGTGGCCTAACTGCTGGATAGCAGTACCCCAGCCAGCCTGATCAATGTTTAAGAATCTGTCTGGTCTAAAGGATGGCAGTACCGCAAATGGAAGAGAAGTATCTGCTGCCAGATTTAAGTGCCATTCCAAATCATCTGCCGGGTCATCTGTGGTGCAAAGAA
Organism: Eubacterium sp.; assembly: GCA_017472565.1. Taxonomy (GTDB): domain Bacteria; phylum Bacillota; class Clostridia; order Lachnospirales; family Lachnospiraceae; genus Brotonthovivens. The sequence goes on along the minus strand of JAFUPY010000016.1, from coordinate 473 downwards.
TCTTCGCATTTGCTTTTTCCAGCAAGGATACGGCGTCAAAACCAGGGTTTTTTAACATTTCAGCTGTCTGATTCCAGATAGCATCTGCCGTTTTGGAAGTTAATACCGTATCAATTCCAAAGTATCTCTGCAGTTCTAAGTGTACCCAGTGATAAACCGGTGTACCAATCAGAAGAGGTGTGATTTCTGCGAACTTCATAAATTTTTCGTAATCAGAAGCTGCTCCGGTAACATAGTATTCTGGAACGCCGCAGACACGCATGCAGCGCCATTTGTAATGGTCTGCTTCCAACCATACCTGTGTCAGGTTTTCAAAGCAGCGACGCTCGTAAATGTCTTTTGCTGAGAGATGATTGTGGTAATCAATGATTGGGCAGTTTGCTGCGTAGTCATGATATAATTTTTTGCTAATATCTGATGTGAGGAGAAAATCCTCATTCATAAATGTTGTCATATTAAAATTTCTCCCGGTT
>JAFUPY010000123.1 GCA_017472565.1 Eubacterium sp. | reverse complement strand
ATGCCTCCACTAGATTTCAAGCATATTATTGAACGAGAAATGAAAGATGAGACGATTCAATGGGGGGCACGAAAAGCAATTGTAAGTGATCTTTCTGCTGCGGCATCATTTATTGCATATAATTATAATGCACCACTGGACAGTATCGCGTTTTTCGAACAAGCAAAAGTTATGCTGGAACAATGCCGCAAAGAATGCAGTTGGATGTATGAGACATTGCATGTTGTTGACGGGGAAATCCAAAAAGACATAGCCGGGCAACCTATTGTTGGTGACATAACATATACAATTTGGAGCGATGTACTTACTTGTCCAAAATGTTCTGGAGAATTCACATATTGGGATGTCGCTGTTGATCTGGAAAAAGACACGGTATTAAAGTCTTTTGTGTGTCCACATTGTGGTAGCAAACTTGTCAAACGAGAGTGCAATCGTGCACAAATTGTGTTTTTTGATGACTTGCTGGGAGAGGCAATAACTGTCGGCAAGCAATTGCCTGTCAGCATTCATTATACGGTCGGTAAGCAGCGATTCATCAAATTGCCCGATGAAAGTGATTTGGCACTCATTGAGAAGATCGCGCAGATGAGGATACCCCATCCTGTTCCAATTGCAGAGCTTCCAGATGGGGACAACACAGCACAGCCTAAGGCTTCTCATGGTGTAAATTACGTGCATCAGTTTTTTACTAAGCGAAATCTGTGGTCATATGCAGCAGCATTCGATAATGCAGATGATGGTCGTTTACGCTTTATCCTCACTGCAATAATGAAAATCCTAACAAAGATGTACAGATATGCGCCACACGGAAAATGCACAGCAGGTATGCCTGGCACATTATATCTTCCGTCTGTTACGCATGAATATTCGATTTTCGATGTCATTGAACGAAGGATTCGAATCTACGAAGATTGGGCTGGGGTTGCATCTAAATTTAGCAATGATGTAATCGTATCGTGCAACGACTTGTCGATGACAACTGTGCCGGATCAGTGTGTAGATTATATTTTTACAGATCCTCCATTTGGTGGTAATCTGAATTATTCTGAGTTGAATTATTTGTGGGAAAGTTGGCTGGGTGTTGTTACCAATAATGGTAATGAGGCTATTATGAATAGAACTCAGAAAAAATCGCTCTATGAGTACCAGGCAATAATGGAAAAGTGTTTCTGTGAATATTTCAGAGTTTTAAAACCGGGTAGATGGATAACAGTCGAGTTCCATAACAGCCAAAATTCAATATGGAACGCTATTCAGGAAGCACTCCAGAAAGCAGGCTTCGTTATTGCAGATGTAAGAACACTGGATAAAAAGCAGGCTAGCTTTAAACAAACGACCTCAGTCAGTGCGGTAAAACAAGATTTGGTCATTTCTGCATACAAGCCAAAAAATAGTTTTCATAAGCATTTTATGCTCGAATCTGGCACTGAGGAAACTGCATGGGAATTTGTTAGACAGCACTTGTCTAATATCCCTGTGGTTGTAAAGCAAAATGGCGCAATTGAAGTATTGTCTGAGAGACAGGCTTTCCTGCTGTTTGACAGAATGGTTGCTTATCATATTATGCAGGGTGTTTCTGTGCCAATAGATTCTACTGACTTTTATAGTGGTTTGGAAGAAAGATTTTTGAAACGCGATGGCATGTACTTCCTACCAGACCAAGTTAATGAGTATGATATGGAAAGAGCAACTTGTGAAGTTGAAGCAGTCCAGTTTTCTATGTTCGTATCTGATGAAAAGTCTGCTATTAGCTGGCTGTATCAACAGCTGGACGCCAACAGCGGCAATGGTCCCCAGACGTACGCTGAGCTAATGCCAAAGTTTATGCAAGAGCTAAAAGCATTGGACAAGCGAGAGAAGATGCCAGAGCTGATGACTATTCTGGAAGAAAACTTCTTGAAGGATGAAAAAGGCAGATGGTATATT
>JAFUPY010000122.1 GCA_017472565.1 Eubacterium sp. | reverse complement strand
GCCAAATGTTCGTTTTTGTTTTACTGCCATCGATGTATCAGACGCATCATGTTTTTCCAATGTATTCAACGGAGCAGCCTCCATGATATATTCCTCTTTTACTTTTTCAAGTGCATCTATCATCCTGTTTTCTTTCATAGACAGACACCTTCTTTCTCCAATAAAGATTTCAACTGATTGCGGGAACGAAGCAAGGACATTTTCACTTTACTTTCTGACAGTTCATAATCATCCGCAATCTCTTTAATGGAACTGAGATACCAATATCGCCGCATAAAAAGCTTCCGATTTTCACTGTTAAGTGAACCTAGAAAGTTGTTCAATAATTCCACCAATGCCATTTCGTCAATCATATCTTCCACTGTATTTGTGTCAGGAACACACTCTGTCAACTCATCCAACGCAAGATGCACTTGTCCAGAACCGCGTTTCTTGGCAGCATCATGACGGTATCTGTCCAAAGATAGATTGCGTGTGATTTTTCCCAGAAAAACCGCCAGCCTGTTTGGTCTCTGTGGGGGCATGATGCCCCATGCCTTTAACCAGGTGTCATTGACGCACTCTTCGGAATCTTCTTCGTTATAGAGAATGTTATAGGCAATGGTATAACAATATTTGCCATATTTAGTAGCAGTTTCAGAAATTGCATTTTCCGAACGTGCCCAATACAAATCAATAATCTGCGTATCCTTCATATGCCGTTCCTTTCTTTTGTGATAAGGCCTTTCACTATAATACACGAAATTAGGTGGTAGGTGGTCACAAAAAAATTAAACGGAAACATCAACCGCTGACACACCGCTGACATTTCCGCTTTCTGCCATTTTGATTTTTTTTGTAATATGCTTTGTAATGATCTCTATACTTTTCCTTAAATCATTCCCATCCATTTCAGTACACCGATCACACACAGTATGATAAATACGATGACTGCAAAAACCAGAATCTTTTTGGCTGCTTCTGGCTTCAGTACCCTTCTTTCTCTTAATTTTTTCAATGTTTCATCTATATTGTCATTTGTTTGATTCTTATTTCCCATTTTTTCGATGCGTCCTTTGTATTATCTTCCAAGTTTCTTCTTCTGCTGTCTGGATGTCAATCGCAATGCCAGTCTCAGTGGACAGATGTGATTGAACATGTATACGCCTTTTATGGTTGCAGATGGCAGGATGATCATTTTTCTCTTGAACATCTGCTGCAGTGCATAACGGACACAATATTCTGCGGAAATTCCTTTTAAGGTAAATTCCACATTGGCATTCTGGCTAAATTCGGTGTTGACAGGACCAGGGCATAGACAGCCGACATAAATGTTGCTGTTTGCTTCACGCAACTCCTGATTCACTGCCAGAGAAATGCTTCGCACATATGCTTTTGTGGCATAGTAAGTTGCCATATATGGCCCGCCTGGTAAAATACCTGCGGAGGATGCAATATTTAGCAGATAGCCATCGTTATAGACTTCCATCTTTCGAAGCATCCCTTTCATCAGATAATGAAGGGCGCGGACATTGACATCAATCATGTTCAGATCTTTGTCTAAATCTGTCTCCGTAAAGTTTCCACAGTCACCAAATCCTGCATTATTTAAAAAGATATCTACTTTACGGTCACCAATATATTCCAGGATAGAATCGCAATCCTCTTCCTTTGCCACATCACAAACAAAGATGTCTGCTTTGGTTTCCAGATTACCTGCCAATTCCACAAGACGTTCTCGTCTTCTGGCAATCAGCAAAAGTTCATATCCCATATTTGATAACTGTCTGGCAAATTCGGCTCCCATACCGGAACTTGCACCTGTAATTACAGCAAATTTGTTGCTCATAAACGCTCCTTAAGAGATCACATCTCTATTCATTCTATACTTGTCATTCTTTATACTTAATACTTTACCAATCTATTTATAACACCAATTCCCCACACTAGATGCGTTCTAAAATAGTATCAAGAATCGCTGCAGCCGCCTCTTTTTTACTCATCAGTGGCAGTTCTTTCACATCCTCTTTGGTAATCAATGTGATGACATTGGTATCGGTGCCAAATCCGGCACCGGCAACCTTTAAGTTATTGGCTACGATCATGTCCAGATTCTTTCTTTCTAACTTACCCTTGGAATTTTCCAGCATATTTTCTGTTTCCATGGAAAATCCGCAGAGGAACTGACCTTCTGGCTTATTTGCACCAAGTGTTGCGATAATGTCTTTGGTTCTTGTCAATGGAATGGACATGTCGCCCTCTTTTTTCTTGATTTTATTATCTGCCACTTCTGTTGGGCGATAGTCAGCCACGGCTGCAGACAGGATGACAATATCTTTGTCCGCTGCGTTGGCCGTCACTGCATCAAACATATCCTGTGCAGATACAACGTTGATTACATTGACAAATTTTGGTGGTGCAATGCTGGTTGGACCGGAAACTAAGGTAACTTCTGCGCCGCGAAGCATGGCGTTTTCTGCGATGGCATATCCCATCTTTCCTGTGGAATGATTGGAAATATAGCGAACCGGGTCAATGGCTTCTCTGGTTGGACCAGCATTGACCAGCACTTTTTTGCCAACCATATCTTTTTCACAGGCGATTTCTTTTAAGATGTAATCCAACAGGTCTGCTGGTTCTGGCATTTTGCCTGCACCTGTGGTACCACAAGCCAAAAATCCGCTGGCTGGAGCAATAATTTTCTTACCATAGGACTCCAGTTTTTTCAGATTGTCCTGCAGGATAGGATTTTCAAACATATTTGTGTTCATGGCTGGAGCGATGTACATTGGTGCCTTGGTTGCCATGCAGGTGGTGGTCAGCATATCATCAGCGATGCCATTGGCAAGCTTTCCAATCACGTTGGCAGATGCAGGTGCGATCATCACCACGTCTGCTTTCTGAGCCAGGCTAACATGAGCCACATGAAACTGGAAGTTTCTGTCAAAGGTTTCCACCAGACATTTTGTATTAGTCAAAGACTCAAATGCAATTGGATTGATGAAATTCACTGCATTTGCGGTCATGATAACATGTACTTCTGCATGAAGCTTTACCAACATGCTTACAAGATTCGGCATTTTATAGGCTGCAACGCCTCCGGTTACTCCGATTACTACACATTTTCCTGATAACATTATTCTTACCTCATTATTCAGAATGTTTTTTTCTATCATTCATAAAACATTCTTTTCTCACTTTATAGCTTAATATTACAAAATAATTTCTATAACAGTTTCAATATCCTGTCAAACTAAGGCATACAGCTTTCCAGATACGCCTGTTTCCACGCATCCAACAGTTCTCTGCGCTCTGCCAATGACATCTCCCTGGATGCCCGCATTGCTTCCTGGACTTTCAATCGTTCTTCCAGATAACCATTATCCGAGCTGGCATTCTGGAACTTACCAAAGACTTCCCGCATGGTGTCAAAGTCCAGATTCATCTCTGCACTCTTATCCTCTACTTCCCCATCCTGGGTGTAGTTCAACGCATAGAGATATGCTTCTCTGCTCTCCGGGCTCTGATTCTGCTGATATGCCTTCCAAAAGCAGTCGCAAGCCTCTGGGAATAAAAACATCCGGGCATATGCAACACCCTGGTTGTGATACAGCCCAGCTCGAAGCTCATCTGTCATCTTACTCATATTTTCCGCTGTCAGAACCTGTTTGTATTCATTCACTGCGGAAATATATTTGCCGTCCGCCAGATACTGATCTGCCTTCATCTTGCGGCATTCAATGACCGTTTTGCCATCCATGTTGGAAAACCTGGACTTTAATTTTGCCAGCTCCTGGCTGCTGTACATGCCACTGGATTTTAAAATCATCAATGCCAATGCATAGGCCGACTGCTGTGTACGAATGGACGAAGCCAGGTTGTCAGCAAGCTCTGTCATATGAAGTTCTTCCCGAATCCAGCGGGCAAGATTCTGATTGATCAGGCTCTTGTCCAGCGCATAGAAGTTCTGCTCAATATAAAACACCAGCTCTTCCATGGAATAAATCGGAAAATTCATCGGTTGTATTGTAAATGGCTGTTTCGCATCTTCCTGTGCGCACCAGATTAACTCGCCCATACGGTCACCATC
>JAFUPY010000121.1 GCA_017472565.1 Eubacterium sp. | reverse complement strand
TATTATTTGTGTGTCTTTAATAATCGTTCCATCGCATTTTAAGTTTTTATCTAAGTCTTTAATAATAGCTTGTACCACAATATCACCCTGTTTAATTGTAGCACTTTTCTACTGCACCTTCAACCAACTATGGAAAGAACCTTTTTTCTGCTTACAAAAAGAAGAGCGTTTCACAGAGAAAAAATATAAACAGTTAGAAGTGATTTGTAAAGAGGCTGGGATTTATGCAGGAATAAGTAATAACTTTGAATCATTGATTGCTTTGAATAAGTATTATAAGCAAGCATTGCGTGCGATAGAACTTGGTGCTGGCGATAACCTTGGTCCTGGTCTATACATATATGCAGATTATTATTTGAGGCACATGACAAATGTTTTTCTACAAAAGGAATGTTCGGAAACGTATTGTCATCCGAAGTTAAAGGTGTTGTTCAATTATGATAGGTCGAATAAGACGCAATTGGCATATACCTTATATATGTATCTTGTAAATGAGCGCAATATTGCTACAACTTCCAAGGCAATGTTCGTTCATAGAAATACTATCATTTATCGCTTGCAGAAGATTGATGAGATGGTAGATATCATGTATGACGATTATCAAGAACGACAGTATCTGATCTTGTCTTACGAGTTATATAAGGGTAAAATTATATTGAAATATTAAATTATTGTGCAGTATTATGTCTAGTAGATAAATGTTTATATTGAAAAACAAAAAAACTATAAGGAGGTCAAGCTTATATGCAGTATAAGATTCAGGGCGAAACATTACCGGTTGTTGTTTGTACATTAGAAGCCGGCGAAACAATGATTACACAGAGAGGTGCCATGGCATGGATGTCTCCAAATATGAAGATGGAGACTTCAACCAACGGTGGCATCGGGAAAGCATTGGGAAGAATGTTCTCTGGAGATTCCATTTTCCAGAATAACTTTACTTCTCAGGGCGGCAATGGATTGATCGCGTTTGCAAGCACATTTCCAGGAGAAATCCGTCCATTTCAGGTTGGCCCAGGACAGGAATTTATTTTACAGAAACGTTCTTTTTTAGCATCGGAAGCAAGCGTCAATCTGTCTATGCACTTCCACAAGAAGATTGGTTCTGGATTGTTCGGCGGGGAAGGGTTTATGCTTCAAAAAGTTTCTGGAAACGGAACTGTATTCGTGGAATTTGATGGAAGTGTTGTAGAATATGAGTTAAAACCAGGTCAGAAGATCGTGGTTGATACCGGCAATCTGGCTGCTATGTCTGCAAGCTGTCAGATGGATATTCAGACCGTTCCTGGTGTGAAAAACATGATCTTCGGTGGGGAAGGACTGTTCCATACTGTAATTACAGGTCCAGGCCGTGTGTGGCTCCAGACCATGCCAATCAGTGCGGTAGCAGAAGCACTAAGACCATATTTCCCAACAAGCAGCAATTAAATTGTACCTATCGCATATTGTATATTTTCCATCGCAACCCGTTACAGTTTGTAGCGGGTTGTTTTTTCACAAAGAATTCACACTGGCAACGATTTTAATTTATCTTTAAATGCAGTATAATGGGCAAAATACGATTAGGGGATACGCTCGTGAGAGAAACAAAAAACAGAAAAAAGGCTGAAAATGTAATGATTGATGCTGTAAAAGATACGTCTGATGATAACAAAATACCGGAAACAAAGAGAAAGAAGTCAAAAGGCAAATGCAAGATGATCTTCTGGGAAGTTCTTTACGTCCCAATCTTGTTGGTATATCTGGAAATTGCCTTCCATATTTACATGGATATGAACCTGGAATATGCGCCGGTGTATGTGCTGTTTGCCCTTTCCTTTGGCTTCCTGTTGAGTGCCATCTGTGTGGCATTACCAAAGATTGTAAACCGCATCGTGAAATGCGCGCTAAGTATTTTTATCGGTTTTCTGTTCGGTGTGGAAATCATTTGTCGGGATATTTTGCAGCAGTATTACCAGTTGTTCAGTGCGCTGGATACAGCGGCGGGGAATCATTTGGGCGATTATGGCGATGCCATTATCGCATCTATGGCGAAAAACTGGCTGGCGGTCGTGCTGATGCTGATTGTGCCAGCAGTATTTTCTATTATTGCCATTGCGCGCAAGAAATATTTCAAGAAAAAACGATTTGCAGGGTTGGAACGTTTTTTGCTGACCTTAATATTCTTTATCGTCTTTCATGTGATTGGTCTGGGATTGGTCAATCTGTATCCATGGGAGGGAGATTTTACACCAAAGAAGCTGTATCGGATGGATACCTATACCGATGATCAGGTGGAACAGCTTGGCGTTATTACCATGCTGAGACTGGATGCGAAGCATTCTCTGTTTGGTGCACCGGAAGGAACGGATATTGATCTGGGAGCATTGGAAACTGCTGTGGACGAGGCGGAAACCAGAGAACCGGAAGTGGAAGAGATTGTGTACGAACCAAATGTGATGGAAGTAGATCTGCAGCAGTTTATTGATGGGGATTATAACCAGGATGTGAAATGGCTGTCTGCGTTTATTCAGGCTACAGAACCGACCATGCAGAATGAATACACAGGCATGTTTGAAGGCTACAATGTGATCTTTATTACCGCAGAGGGCTTTAGTGGTTACATGATTGATGAGGAACTGACGCCAACCATGTACAAGCTTGCCAACGAAGGTTTTGTGTTCAACAACTTCTATACTGCGCTGCATTTTACCAGTACATCCGGTGGTGAATGTCAGAATCTGCTTGGACTGTATCCAAAGGGCGGTTTCCCTGTCAGTGTAACAGAGACGGGAAAACAGGGTACCTATCTGCCATTTACTCTGGCCAATATTTTGGCTGACGATGGCTATACCTCTACGGGCTATCATTTCAACAGCAATATGTATGGCCGTGAACTGTCCCATCCAAATCTAGGCTATGAGTGGCGACAGACCACAGAGTGCGACAATCCATTGACGGTGGAACGTGACGACTCTGGCAGTAAATACTGGCCGCAGTCTGATGACTATATGGTGGAAGCCACCATGAATGAATATCTTGGAAACGCACCATTTAACATTTACTATCTGACCATCAGCGGACACTTGCCATATAGTAATGGCGGTAATGATATGTCTGCGAGAAATGCGGAGTTGGTGGCAGATTTGCCATATTCCGATACTACAAAAGCCTATCTTGCGGCGAATCTGGAGCTGGAAAAAGGCTTGACTCGCCTTGTGGAAGCTTTAGAAACGGCAGGTATTGCGGACAAAACGGTGATCGTGATGGCTCCAGACCATGTGCCATATGCAGATATGGACGTGTTGGAGGAACTTGCAGGACGTGACTTTGGCAGCGATTCGCTGGAAAGCTTGAATGAATCTGCCATTGACTTTGATGCCTATAAGAGTTCCCTGATTATCTGGTCTGCAAGTATGGAAGAACCAGTGGAAGTGGACAAGGTCTGCTGTCAGGTGGATATCCTGCCAACGCTTTTGAATTTGTTAGGGCAGGAATATGATTCCAGAATGCTTTCCGGTACCGACATTTTATCGGATTCCGAGGGTCTGGTAGCCTTTTTCTCCAATTCCTGGAAAACAGATAAGGGCATTTACAATCGATTTACAGAGACCTTTACACCAGCGGAAGGAGTGGTTATGACAGCAGAAGAGCAGGAAGCGTATGTGAATCGTATCAAAACACTGGTATCCTGTCGGATGGAGATGTCATCCATTATTATTGAGAATAATTATTATAAATTGGTTTTTGAGGAATAAGACGTTTGTTAAATCCATAACTAAAAATTTTGATAGGCAAATCTTTACCAAATCCTTGCCGACATCAAACTGAGTCTTTACCATATCCATGGTATGATGTGATATACGGGCTTTTTCGACAAAGTTCGACATCTTTACTTGGACATGGTAAAGACTATTTTTTTGAATACAGAACGTAATTGCTTCATAGGATGTATGGAACATCCACGGGGCAGTATTGAAAGGTATTTTTTATGAGTAGTACGAAGGAACGATTTTACTTGGGCATTGATATTGGGTCTACTACCGCAAAAGCAGTTGTGCTCAATGGCGAGGGCATTACTCTTTATGAGACTTACCAGCGTCATTATGCTGATGTTAGAAAAACCATATATGGAATATTGGAAGAGATTCACGAATTGATTAAGGACAAACCATGTTCTATGGCGATTACTGGCAGTGGCGGTTTGAATCTTTCCAAAAGTCTGGACGTGCTGTTCGTGCAGGAGGTTATTGCAGTAACAACTGCGGTGCGGGAACTGGCCGACGATGCAGATGCAGTCATCGAGCTTGGGGGTGAAGATGCCAAGATTATCTTTCTCACCAATGGCGTGGAACAACGTATGAACGGTGTTTGTGCCGGTGGTACCGGTGCCTTTATTGATCAGATGGCAGCGCTTTTACAGACCGATGCTACAGGATTAAATGAATATGCCAAGTCTGCGAAGGAAATTTATCCAATTGCAGCCCGCTGTGGGGTATTTGCCAAAACCGATATTCAGCCATTGATCAATGACGGTGTTGCCAAGGAAAATCTGGCAGCAAGTATTTTTCAGGCGGTTGTCAATCAGACCATCAGTGGACTTGCCTGCGGACGAAAGATTGCGGGAAAGGTTGTTTTTTTAGGAGGACCGCTGTATTTCCTTTCTGAATTGCAAAAGTCCTTTGTAAATACGCTGAAGCTGACACCGGAAAATGGTATTTTCCCAGAAAATGCCCATCTGTTTGCAGCGAGAGGTGCAGCGTTAAAGAGCAAAAATGCAGATGCAGTTTCTCTTGGAAGCATTATGGAACGTATGCTGGACATCAAGGATGAGACCACAGAAATGACCGCGTTGCCAGTGCTGTTTGAATCTGAGTCAGACTACAGGGAATTTTTGGACAGACAGAGCCAGTATGCGTTGGAAAAAGCGGACTTAAAGGATTACAAAGGACGCTGTTATCTTGGAATTGATGCGGGCTCTACCACATTGAAGGTGGTACTTCTGTCTGAAGATGACAAGATTTTATATACATATTATGGAAGCAATAAGGGTGATCCAGTAACGGTGGTGAAAAACGTGCTGACAGATCTGCTGTCTCAGATCAACGAGGAGACGGAGATTGCCTACAGTTGTTCTACCGGTTACGGTGAAATCCTGATGAAAAATGCATTTTGTCTGGATGCAGGCGAGGTTGAGACCATCGCCCATTACTATGCAGCCAGATATTTTGAACCAGAGGTGGACTGTATCCTGGACATTGGCGGTCAGGATATGAAGTGCATCCGAATTAAAAATGGAAGTGTAGATTCTATCATCTTAAATGAGGCATGTTCCTCCGGATGTGGATCTTTTATCGAAAACTTTGCCAACTCTCTGGGCTGCACAGCCGAAGAGTTTGCAAAGAAAGCAGTAGAGGCCAGGAAACCATTGGATCTGGGAACCAGATGTACCGTTTTCATGAACTCCAATGTAAAACAGGCTCAGAAGGAAGGGGCAGAAGTTGCGGATATCGCAGCGGGACTTGCCTACTCCGTTATCAAGAATGCGCTGTTTAAAGTAATTAAGGTTACCGATGCAGCGGCACTTGGAAAACATGTGGTAACTCAAGGTGGGACATTCTATAACGATGCGGTTTTGCGTTGTTTTGAACTTGTGTCCGGAAAGCATGCGATTCGCCCAGAGATCGCAGGATTGATGGGTGCTTTTGGAGCGGCATTGATTGCAAAAGAACGCTGTCAGGGTAGAACCAGTCGTATGATGTCCCGCCATGAGATAGAAAACTTTACCTTTGAAACACAGATGATTTACTGTCAGGGCTGTAATAACCATTGCCGCTTGACCGTGAACAAGTTCTCTAACGGACAGAAATATATTTCCGGCAATCGCTGTGAGAGAGGTCTGCAAAAGGACAAGGAAGTCAGCGATGCACCAAATATGTTTGAATACAAAAAACAGCGCGTGTTCGCCTATGAACCATTGGCGGCGGATGAGGCTCCAAGAGGGGTCATTGGTATTCCACGCGTGCTGAATATGTACGAAAACTATCCATTCTGGGCAACCTTTTTTGCGAAACTGGGATTTTCTGTGGTGCTGTCACCATACTCCAGTGCGCAGATGTATCAGATGGGGATGGACAGTATTCCGAGTGAATCAGAGTGTTATCCGGCAAAACTGGTACATGGTCATATCGAATGGCTCATTGCCAACGGAGTGAAACGCATCTTCTATCCATGCGTGTACTATGAACGCAGAGAGACCGAGGAAGCACAGAATTATTACAACTGTCCGATGGTAACTTCCTATCCGGAAAACATCAAGAACAATGTGGAAAGTTTAAAAACGGAGAATATTGCGTTCTACAATCCATTCATGTCTTTTGGGACAGAAGAAATTGTGGAAAAACGTCTCAGTGAATATATGCAGGAAACTTTCCAGATTGGCAAGGACGAAGTGGCAGCTGCTGTTCATGCAGCATGGCGTGAGTTTGAAACGTTCAAAGCAGATGTGCTGGAAGAAGGCAGACGTTGTCTGAAGTGGCTGGAAGACAATCATAAAAAGGGTGTTGTTCTGGCTGGACGCCCATATCATCTGGATCCAGAAGTCAACCACGGTATTCCTGAAATGATTCAAGGATTTGATCTGGCAGTTCTGACAGAGGATGCGGTTGCAGAACTGAATCAGAACCGTACAAAGCTTCGTACAACCAACCAGTGGACCTATCATGCCCGACTTTACAATGCGGCAGCTTATGTTGCTACCAGAGATGATGTGGAGCTGATTCAGCTTAACTCCTTTGGCTGTGGCGTGGATGCGGTAACCATCGATCAGGTGCAGGAACTGTTGGAGCAGGCTGGAAAGATGTATACCCTGCTGAAAATCGATGAGGTAAACAATCTGGGCGCGGCAAAAATCCGTGTTCGCTCCATGATTGCGGTTTCCAAACTTCGTGATGACAATCCACAGATTGAGAGAAAACCGATCACCGATTACGAGCGAGTATTATATACCGAAGAAATGCACCAGAGTGGCTACACCATTCTGTGCACAGAAATGACAAGACCACATTTTGACTTCTTTGAAGCATCCTTGCAGTGTACTGGCAATAAGCTGGTAATGATGCGAAACGAGGGTCAGAATGTTGTGGATATGGGGCTGAAATATGTCAACAACGATGCCTGCTATCCGGCAATGATTACAACCGGGCAGATTTTAGATGCGGTCATGTCCGGGGAATATGACACGGACAAGTTGGCTGTTATGATGGTACAGACCGGTGGTGGCTGCCGAGCATCCAACTATGTGGCATTTATCAGAAAAGCGCTGCAGGATGCGGGATATGGACATATTCCAGTTATTTCCGTCAGCACCAATTTTATGGAGCGCAACCCAGGCTTTAAATATACCTTCAAAATGGGATTTAAGGTTCTTCAGAGCCTGATCTATGGGGATGTGTTGATGAAGGTTGCCCATCGTATGAGACCATATGAGTTGAACAAAGGGGAAACCGATGCGCTGTATCAGAAGTGGCACGACATTATTATTCAGGATCTGTTAAATGACAAGGTCAATAGAAAGAAGTTCCGCAAGAACTGCAGACAGATTATTCGTGAGTTTGATCAGATTCCAATAGATGAAAACTTGAAAAAACCAAAGGTTGGTATCGTTGGGGAAGTACTTGTAAAATACATGCCATTGGCGAACAACCATCTGGCAGAGCTATTAGAAGAAGAGGGCGCAGAAGTTGTCATTCCAGACTTTGTAGAGTTTATGGACTACTGCTTCTGGAACGGTATTTACCGTACCGATTACCTTGGTGCAAGCAAGGCAGGCTCTTTTGTATCCAAGGCAGCAGTGAAGATCTTTGATGTGTCCAGAAGACCATTTATGAAAGAACTGCGCAAGAGTAAACATTTCCATCCGCCAACCAATATTCAGGGCATTCAGACCAAGGCACAGAAAATCCTCCAGCTGGGCAACCAGTGTGGAGAAGGCTGGTTCCTTGCAGGTGAGATTGTTGACCTGATAGACGAAGGCGTATCCAATGTTGTCTGTGTGCAGCCATTCGGATGTCTGCCAAATCATATTGTTGGTAAAGGAATCTTTAAAAAAGTAAAAGAACTGTATCCACAGTCTAACGTTGTGGCCGTGGATTATGACCCAAGTGCAAGTAAGGTAAATCAGCTGAATCGAATTAAGCTGATGCTGGAAGTGGCGAGAGAAAAGTTATAAAAAGAGAAGCTGGAAAATATTGGCTCTTACAAACCTTAAGACGGTTTGCTCGAGGCAATATTTCTCCAGCTTCTCTTAGTGTATTACTTACCTAATTTATATTTTGTTTCACTCCGCCTTCGGCAGTTTCGCCAGACTTGCTGCGATCTCTTCGTCTGTTGGAATATAGTTTTCCATAACGCCATCATGGAATTTTTCGTAAGCTACCATGTCGAAGTAACCAGTGCCTGTAAGACCGAATACGATGGTTTTTTCTTCGCCGGTCTCTTTGCACTTTAAGGCTTCGTCGATAGCTACTTTGATTGCGTGAGAGCTTTCTGGTGCTGGCAGGATGCCTTCGATTCTTGCGAATTCTTCAGCGGCGGCAAAGACATCTGTCTGTTTTACAGAAACTGCTTCCATTAATCCATCATCGTATAACTGTGATAGCGTGGAGCTCATACCGTGGTAACGAAGGCCACCTGCGTGGTTTGGTGCAGGGATGTAATCGCTTCCCAGGGTATACATTTTCGCCAGTGGGCAAACCATACCGGTGTCGCAGAAGTCGTATGCGTATTTACCACGTGTGAGGCTTGGGCAGGATGCAGGCTCTACTGCGATGATGCGGTAGTCTTTTTCCCCTTTGATCTTATCTCGCATAAATGGTGCGATCAGACCGCCCAGGTTGGAACCGCCGCCAGCACAGCCGATGATGATATCTGCTTCGATACCGTATTTGTCCAGAGCAGCTTTGGTTTCCAGACCGATGACTGACTGATGCAACAGTACCTGATTCAGAACACTTCCTAATACGTAGCGGTAACCTTCAGAAGTGGTTGCAACTTCAACTGCTTCGGAGATGGCACAGCCAAGGCTTCCTGTGGTGCCTGGATGTTTTTCTAAAATTTTTCTGCCGATGGCCGTATCCATGGAAGGAGATGGCGTCACAGAAGCACCATAGGTTCTCATAACTTCACGACGGAATGGTTTCTGTTCATAGGAAACCTTTACCATATATACCTTGCAGTCAAGGTCGAAGTAAGAACAAGCCATGGAAAGGGCTGTTCCCCATTGGCCTGCTCCGGTTTCTGTTGTGACGCCCTTTAAGCCCTGTTTCTTTGCATAATAGGCCTGAGCGATGGCGGAGTTAAGCTTGTGACTGCCGCTGGTGTTGTTGCCTTCAAATTTGTAGTAAATCTTTGCAGGTGTCTGTAATTTTTCTTCCAGACAGTAGGCTCTTACCAATGGAGATGGACGATACATCTTGTAGAAGTTCTGGATTTCTTGTGGTATATCAAAGTATGGTGTGGTGTCGTCCAATTCCTGTTTGATCAGTTCTTCACAGAACACAGGAGCTAGTTCTTCGGCTGCCATTGGCTGTAATGTGCCAGGGTTAAGAAGCGGTGCTGGTTTGTTTTTCATATCAGCACGCAGGTTATACCACTGTTTTGGCATCTCGTTTTCTTCCAGGTAGATTTTGTAAGGGATTTTCTTTTCTGACATAATGCTGTCTCCTTTCAAGATATTTTATGATGTCGGGACAGGAATATTTGTGATAAAAGGAAATAAAAAAATCCTATCCCAGTCGTGTAGTAACTGCTGGGACAGGATGAAAATCAACCTGCGGTGCCACCCGGCTTGGCGTATCATTACAATACGCCCACTCTACGCATACCATCATATGCAGACTTTTGTTTACGGAGAGTCATGCTCCGTCGCACATACTCTAGATAACATCTATTTCTGATTGCCCTCGAAAGTCCATTCAGTCTTATGTATTTCGCTGTAATCTCACCACCTACAGCTCTCTGTAGAAACATTGATATGACTTACTCACTCTTTCTCAACGGTTTTGATGCGGTCATTATATGCCCGCAATTTTTAAATGTCAAGACAAAATAAAGAAAAAACGAAAGTTGTCTGACAACTTTGTGAAAAATGTGGAAGAAAGGAAAAAAGTGTTGACATCTTCTTGGTAGAATGTTATAAAGATAATAATTTCATAAAGTAAACCGTTGAAGCGGAGATAACGGCAATGATGCCTTTACAGAGAGCCTGTGTTGCTGAGAGTCAGGTGAGAAACAAGTTGTCAAATGGACCGCCGAGGGTGCAAGGAAATGTGTATTTTTACCTATTGTACACAGAGTATTCTGCAACGTTGGAGCATACGTCAGTTGCTCGGGATATGTTAGTATCCAGCCAAAGGGCACGGTCATGGCCGTGAAGCAAGGTGGCACCGCGGATAAGATTTTATTCGTCCTTGACAGAAGCAACATCTGTCGAGGACTTTTTTACTTTATAGAAAACGTCCGGTGGCAGCAGTCAAGAAAAGGAAATTATTTTGGAGGAAAAAACCATGACACACAACGGAATTAATTTTGACACTTATTTTAAAAACTATCCAGATCCAAAGGGATACTTTGGAAAATATGGTGGATCTTACGTATCACCTGAACTGCAGAAAGCGATGGATGAAATCACAGATGCTTACTTTACCATCTGTAAATCCAGAAAATTTATCGCAGAGCTTCGTAGAATTCGTAAAGAGTTCCAGGGGCGTCCAACACCGATCTCTCACTTAGAGCGTCTGTCCAACAAGCTTGGTGATGTTCAGCTTTATGTAAAACGTGAAGATCTTAACCATACAGGTGCACATAAACTGAATCATTGTATGGGTGAAGTGCTTCTGGCAAAATATATGGGCAAGAAAAAAGTTATCGCTGAAACAGGTGCTGGTCAGCACGGTGTGGCAATGGCAACTGCAGCAGCTTACTTTGGATTAGAATGTGACATTTATATGGGTTCTGTTGATATCAAGAAACAGGCTCCAAACGTAGCAAGAATGAAAATCCTTGGTGCAAACGTAGTGGAAGTAACACATGGTCTGCAGACATTAAAAGAAGCAGTTGATGCAGCATTCGAAGCATACGCAAAAGATTATGAAAACTCCATGTACTGTATCGGTTCTGTATTAGGACCACATCCATTCCCACTGATGGTTCGTGATTTCCAGCACGTTGTTGGTATTGAAGCAAGAGAACAGTTCATCGACATGACAGGTGAACTTCCAGATGCAATCGTTGCATGTGTGGGCGGTGGCTCCAATGCAGCAGGATTTTTCTCTGGATTCTTAAATGACCCAGTAGATATCTACGGTATCGAACCACTTGGTCGCGGACCAAAATTAGGGGATCATGCTGCCAGCCTGAAATACGGTAAAGAAGGTATCATGCACGGATTTAACAGTATCATGTTAACAGATGAAAACGGCGAACCTGCTCCAGTTTACTCTGTAGCAAGTGGTCTTGACTATCCATCTTCCGGTCCTGAACATGCATTCCTTCAGGAAATGGGAAGAGTAAAATACGACGTAATCAACGACGAAGAAACCATCGATGCGTTCTTTGAACTTTCCAGAATGGAAGGTATCATTCCTGCCATCGAAAGTGCTCATGCAGTAGCATACGGTATCAAGCTTGCAAAAACAATGGGCAAAGGTTCTGTCCTGATCAACTTGTCTGGTAGAGGAGACAAGGATATGGATTACGTGATTGAAAATTATGGAATTCGATAAAAAGTAACCTTGATTTTATAAGTTAATAAGAGAGGGACCGAAAAATCTTGACTCTTAAAAACCTGAAAACGGTTTTCGCGAGGCAAAATTTCTTCGGTCCCTTTCTAAATTTTCTGAAAAAAAATTATTTACCTATTGACAAGGTAGGTAATTAGAGTTATGGTAATACCAACCTAACAAGTAGGTGATGAGAGGAGAGATAGTATTATGAGCGATTACAGATTTGAAACATTACAGCTTCACGTAGGGCAGGAAACACCAGATATTGCAACTGACGCACGCGCAGTTCCTATCTATGCAACGACATCATATGTATTTCATGACTGCGCACATGCAGCAGCGAGATTTGGTCTGCAGGATGCAGGTAATATTTATGGTAGATTGACCAACTCTACACAGGACGTTTTAGAAAAACGTATCGCCGCGTTAGAGGGCGGTGTTGCAGCTCTGGCTTTGGCATCCGGTGCAGCCGCAATTACATATACCCTTCAGGCATTAGCACAGAATGAGGGGCATATCGTTGCACAGAAGACTATCTATGGAGGCAGCTACAATCTGTTGGCTCATACATTACCAAACTTCGGCATTACGGCAAGTTTTGTAGACATTCACAACCTGGAGGAAGTAGAAGCTGCCATTCAGTTCAACACAAGAGCGATCTATATTGAAACCTTGGGTAACCCAAACAGCGATATCCCAGACATTGACGCTTTGGCAGAACTAGCGCACAAGCATGGACTTCCATTGGTGGTTGACAATACCTTCGGAACACCTTATCTGATTCGCCCAATTGAACATGGTGCAGATATTGTGGTTCATTCTGCCACCAAATTTATCGGTGGTCATGGCACAACACTTGGTGGTGTGATCGTAGATTCCGGCAAGTTTGACTGGGCAGCATCCGGCAAATATCCAGCTATTGCAGCGCCAAACCCAAGTTACCATGGCGTGACCTTTACAGAGGCAGTAGGACCAGCCGCTTTTGTTACATACATTCGAGCAATCCTGCTGCGAGATACAGGCGCAACCTTATCTCCATTTGCAGCGTTCCTGTTATTACAGGGTGTGGAAACACTTTCCCTTCGTCTGGAACGTCACGCAGAAAATACAAAAAAAGTGGTAGAGTTCCTTGCAAATCATCCACTTGTAGAACATGTGAATCATCCATCCTTACCAGGGCATACTAATCACGATTTATATGAAAAATATTTTCCTAACGGAGGCGCTTCTATTTTTACGTTTGAAATCAAAGGTGGCACAAAAGAAGCACATACATTTATTGACAACTTGAAAATATTCTCACTGCTTGCCAACGTAGCGGATGTGAAGAGTCTGGTCATTCATCCAGCCACAACAACTCACAGCCAGCTTACAGAAGAAGAACTGATTGATCAGGGTATCAAGCCAAATACCATTCGTTTATCCATTGGTACAGAGCACATTGATGATATCCTTGCAGATTTACAGTGTGGCTTTGACGCAGTGAAGGCAATCTAAGATGAAAAGCTAAGATTAAAGGAGAACCATTATGATTTATCTTGATAACGCAGCAACAACAAAAATGAGCACATCTGCCATTGAGGCCATGATTCCCTATATGGAACAGACCTATGGCAATCCGTCCAGTCTCCACAGGATTGGACAGGAAGCAAACGAGGCGCTGACCAATGCCAGGGAAAGGATTGCCCGCCTGTTGGGCTGTGAGGCGAGAGAAATCACGTTTACCTCCGGCGGCAGCGAAGCGGACAACCAGGCCATTGTTTCCGCTGCTTACCTTGGAACGAAAAAAGGGAAGAAACATATTATTTCCACTGCCTTTGAGCATCATGCAGTTTTGCATACATTAAATAAGCTGGAAAAAGAAGGGTTTGAAATCACCCTGTTGGATGTGCATGAAAATGGTCTTATCCTGCCAGAACAGGTGGCAGATGCGATTCGAGAGGATACCGCGCTGGTGACCATCATGTATGCAAACAACGAGATCGGAACCATACAGCCAATTGCAGAGATTGGACAGATCTGCCATGAAAAAGGCGTTTTATTCCACACAGATGCGGTGCAGGCAGCAGGACATATTGAGATTGATGTGAAAGAACAGAACATTGATATGTTATCCCTGTCTGCTCATAAGTTCCACGGGCCAAAGGGCGTGGGTGTGTTATATGCCAAAAAAGGCATTCTGCTGACCAACCTGATTGAAGGCGGTGCCCAGGAAAGAGGCAAGCGAGCTGGTACAGAAAATATTCCTGCCATTATGAGCATGGCGGATGCTCTGGAAGAAGCCTGCGCACAGATTCCAGCACATACGAAAAAGCTGACTGCTTTGCGGGATAAATTGATTGATGGTCTTTTAAAGATTCCACATGCTGTTCTGAATGGAGACGCAACACATAGACTTCCGAACAATGTAAATCTTTGTTTTGAAGGAATCGAGGGAGAATCCCTGTTGCTGCTCCTTGACCACAAAGGCATCTGCGCATCCTCAGGTTCTGCCTGCACATCCGGCTCCTTAGATCCAAGCCATGTGCTGCTGGCAATCGGCAGACCCCATGAGATTGCCCATGGTTCCCTGCGACTTTCTCTTTCTGCATATAATACAGAAGAAGAAATTGACAAAGCCATTGCGGCAGTCACGGAAGTGGTTGCATATCTGCGCAGCATTTCCCCAGTGTGGCGGGATCTTGAAAATGGAAAATTAGAACATGTAATTTAGTGAGGTAAAAAATATGGCTCTTTATAGTGAAAAAGTAATGGATCATTTCCTGAAACCACGTAACGTTGGTGCAATTGAAAATGCAGACGGTGTAGGTGAAGTAGGAAACGCCAAATGTGGCGACATCATGAAGATTTATTTAAAAATTGAAAATGACATCATTGAAGATGTAAAATTTGAAACCTTTGGCTGCGGCAGTGCCATTGCATCCAGCTCCATGGCAACAGAACTGATCAAAGGTAAGCCAGTTTCTGAGGCACTTGCGCTGACAAACAAAGCAGTGGTAGAAGCTTTGGACGGACTGCCACCACAGAAGATACACTGCTCCGTGCTGGCAGAAGAAGCAATCAAAAAAGCATTGCAGGATTACTTCGATAAGAATAACATCCCTTATGATGCAAAAGAATTTCCGGATTGTGCACATTGTGACCACTGTGGTATGATGTAAAAAATGAGACAAGGAGACCGCTGTTATGATGATTTCAACCAGAGGACGCTACGCACTTCGCGTCATGATTGATTTAGCAGAAAATCGAGATAGAGGCTACATTCCAATGAAAGATATTGCCAATCGACAGGGTGTATCTCTGAAGTATCTGGAGCGAATTGTTCCAGCACTTGCCAAGAACAATTACATCGAAGGCGTGCAGGGGAAAGGCGGCGGCTATCGCCTCACCCGTTCTCCAGAAGAATACAAGGTGGGCGAGATTCTTCGTCTCACCGAAGGCGATCTTGCACCAGTTTCCTGTTTGGAGTGCGACGCCACACCATGCGAACGGGTTGATCAGTGCAGAACCATCAATATGTGGAGCAAACTGAATACGCTCATCAATGAGTTCTTTGATGGGGTGACGATAGCGGATTTGATGGTGGAAGAGGAATCCATTTAATAGAACATAAATATTGCAATAGGAGCAGAAAAATAATGATCCCTCCACAACGTAGTAAAAGCTGGGAGAAAAATTGCCTCGAGCAAACCGTCTTAAGGTTTGTAAGAGCCAATTTTTCCCCAGCTTTCTATTTATCCGAATATTAACATACATACTCCATAACAAATCACCTGATGCACCATATAGATCCAGATACTTTTTCTTCCCATCCAGTTCAGCACAGGTATCCGCACATGTCCAACTTTATGGAACCAGGATCTGCTTTCGATGATTCTGCCAAGGAAGTAGCCAAAGGCGTACAAAAAGTACCATGGCAGAATGGCAAAGTAATCACTGGAGTAAAAACTATCTGTTGGAAAGCCAAATGGAATCAGCACTTTAAATTGATACCAAGCATCGGGAACTTGTCCCAAAGTGAAGTCTCCAAATCCCCATACACCACTGTTCACACCACGAAACAGGAGGAAGAGTAGAATGCTGACAATAAGTCCTATCCAATATACTGGATGGGATTTTTTGGCTTCCATTGCTTTGCTGACCATCTGATTGTGGAGGGCATTTTGGACTGCATGTCCAGTTGCTTTTTCTACAATGACATTCAGTGGAATTGTCAACAAAATCGCACATCCCAGAAAGTTCAGGATACCAAACCAGATTTCCTGTCCTGGCGTAAAAATCAGGGTGAAGGTTGTGATAACAAATCCCAGCAGATTGATCATAATGCCTCGTTTTAAGTTTTTCTTTTTGCCATATGGCCAGACAAAACCTGACAGGATGATAAAGGAACAGCAGATAAACTGCTGCCAGGCATGAACGCCCGGGTTCCGATACCAGAAGGAGTTGGAACCGAAGATGACAAACACATCATATAAAAAATGATAGGCTATCATGCTGACGATGACAATTCCTCTGTAGGTGTCTAATGTTTCAAAACGTTGTTTCATAGGAATGCTCCAGGTTAAAGTTATAAAAACGGGATTTTTGTGCAAATCCAATTTCTTCATGTGTTATCATACCACATCTTTTGGGGATATCTATGAGAAATTTGCTTGTAACTATCTTTAAATCCTACTATACTAGGCAATGTGGTCGAATTTTGGCTACAGCAGGAGACTTTTATGGAAAAGAATAAAAATTTTACGGAAGGCAGTATCCTAAAGGGACTGATAGGATTTGCACTTCCGGTTTTATTTGCCCTGTTTTTGCAGGCGCTATATGGTGCGGTGGATCTGGTGATTGTTGGACAATTTGCGGAAACGGCAGATGTGTCTGGTGTTGCCACAGGAAGTAATGTAACTCATACGATTACTACTGTTGTAACTGGATTGACCATGGGTATTACGGTTCTGGTTGGTCACTGTATCGGTGAAGGTAATCATGAGAAGGCTGGCCGCGCCGTAGGCAGCGGTATTTTCCTGTTTGTTATTTTTGCTGTTATTATGACCTTGTTTATTGGCCTGGGTGCAGAGTTGATTTCTACATGGATGAAAGCGCCGGAAGAAGCCTTTGCCCAGACAGTGTCATATGTGCGAATCTGCTGGTTGGATTCTCTTTCTTGTTAATTCAGATGGTAGTTAATAACATTGGCGTGGTAGAATCAGCAGGTGTTGGCATCGGAGAAAAGGTATGCCTGTTCATTTTGCTGGTGCCAATTGCCTACACACAGTCTATGTCTGCCTTTGTTGCCCAGAATATAGGCGCAAAACAGCTGCATCGTGCGAGAAAAGCATTGGTTTACGGCATCATCACATCTCTGGTTGCAGGTGCCATCATGGCATGGGTGGCATTTTTCCACGGAGATCTGCTGGCAAATATCTTTACGCAGGATCCAGCGGTCATCGTGGCAGCGCACGACTATCTGAAGGCATATGCCATCGACTGCTTTATTGTGTCCATCGTATTCTGCTTCATCGGTTACTACAATGGCTGTGGAAACACTCTGTTCGTTATGCTGCAGGGGATACTTGGAGCGTTTTGTGTACGAATTCCAATCGTACTGTTTGTGAGCACATTGCCAAATGTAACTTTGTTCATGATTGGACTTGGAACACCGGCATCGTCCTTTGCACAACTTATCATGTGCCTGATTATGTATGTGGTGGTGAAGAAAAAGATGGAAAAGAAAATATTAAGCGCGTAGGTGACGGACGCGTTAGACGAGATAAAGCGGCTCGTGCAAGTTTACTTGCAACGAGTCGTTTTTTTATCTAATTTTAAAATAATTATAAACAAGGATTATAGAAAGTTAATTTGACCTATTTTACGTTAAACAGTAAGATAAATATCAAGCATCAGAAATTCTATTTCTCATCTGGCAGTCCTTGCCGTTCTATATCTTATATGCGATTATGCATGTCCTAGAAATTCTCTTGCTTAAACTATTTCCTTAAAAAAATTTGTATGTTACTATGAAAGGAGAAAATCATTTGAAGAAACAAAAAAAGAATATGGTACCACTGCAGGATTTGAACCTTACAAGCCGTTTCCTGTACGATGAGGTAATGGAAAGCAGCGAAATTCATCGTGAGGCACTTTCTATTATTTTTGGAAGAGAAATTCCTCTTTTGAATCAAACAGAATCCGAAAAGGAACTTCGGGTATCACCGATGCTTCGTTCTATCCGAATGGATGTGATTTCGATAGACGAAGATGAAACGGTATACAATTATTTTTTTTAATACCCGTGGTAAAAATGATAATGAAGTGTCGAAAGAGTTGGTTGATTTTCTACACTATTTGGAAGACACAACGGATGAGCGGGCAGCAGCGTCGGGAAGTGAACGTATTAAAAAAATCCATGAACGTGTGCGTAAGGTGAAACTCAGTGAAGAGATTGGGGTGAAATATATGCAGGCATGGGAAGAAAAATATTATGCTCGTGAAGAGGGGCGCGAAGAAGGAAAGGCAGAAGGCGCACTTTTGACTCGAATCGAGTTGATACAAAAGAAAATAAAAAAAGGAAAAACTTTAGAGCGAATCGCAGATGAACTGGAAGAAGAAATTGATTCGATCAGGCCTATTTGGGAGATTGTCTCTGAAAATCCAGATGCGGGTGCAGATGATATTTTGGAATTATTAACGAATGACAAAGTAGAGGAAGATGAATAGTTGAAGATACCGTCCATCATGGGCGGTATTTTTGCATTTTTGTGGGAATCTTAAAAAACATCATGGGATTTTCAATCTGAAAGTGTTATTTTATATGAGAACCATCATCATAAACCTGGACAGGAAAGCGTTTGTGAAGATGTTCATGCAAGCAATGGACAACCGTTTGAATGTTTGAGAGGAATAAGAAAATGAACGTTTTAGAAGTAAAACACTTAACAAAAAAGTTTCCCACCTTCTTGCTGGATGATGTGAGTTTTTTCTTAGAACGGGGAAAGATTACTGGTTTCATCGGCAGAAATGGTGCGGGCAAGTCAACTACGCTAAATTCCCTGTTTCATTTTGTACATCCAGACAATGGAGAAATCCGTTTCTGGGGTGAGAACATCCTGGATAATGAGCGGGAAATCAAGCAGCGGGTAGGATTTGTTTCCAGTGGGATTAATTATTATCCAAACAAAAAATTAAAGGTTATCTCTGACATCACCAAGTCTTTTTATGAGGACTGGGACGAGGAGGCTTATCGCAGATATATGGAGCTTTTTAATCTGGACGAGAAGAAAACACCAAAGCAGTTATCTGCTGGTATGAAGGTAAAATATGCTCTGGCGTTGGCCCTTTCTCACAGAGCGGAGCTTCTGATCTTAGACGAACCGACCTCTGGTCTTGATCCAGTTTCCCGTGAAGAACTCCTTGAGATTTTCATGTTTTTAAGTGATGAGGGCAAGACGATTCTGTTTTCCACACACATTACTTCTGACCTGGAGCAGTGCGCGGATCAGATTATTTACATTAAGGATGGTGTGATTCAGGCGGATAGCAATTTTGATACTTTTGTCAGCGGATACAGCATGATTCGTTATGAAAAGGGTACGCTGGATGGAGAATTAGAGGACTGTTTAATCAGTGCAAAAAGAACCCGCCGCGGCATGGTTTCTCTGATAAAAGCAGAAGATGAACCAAGATTTGTGGGCAAGGCAACCATTATGGAAGCAAGCCTTGAGTCCATTATGGTCCATCTGGAAAGCGAGGAAACAGTATGGGTAAATTAATAAAAAAAGAATTCGGTCTTGCCATGCATCCAACGGTAGCAATTATGATTGTACTGTCCTGCATCGTTGTGATTCCAAACTATCCTTATGCGATCGCCTTTTTCTACATGACGCTGGCAATCTATTTCACCTGCTTAAACGGCAGAGAAAACAACGATATTGTCTACACATTGATGCTGCCGATCGCAAAACGAGATGTGGTAAAGGCACGCTTCGCCATGTGTATTATCTTGGAAATGATACAGCTTGCGGTACTGATTCCGTTAAGCATCGTCAGTGTTATGTTAAATCCAGATGGTAACGCCGCAGGAATGGACGCAAACCCAGCCCTGTTTGGCTTGGGCCTGATCATGTATGGCGTGTTCAACCTGATTTTCTTCACCATGTATTACAAAAAGGTGACCAAACCGGGTGTGCCATTTTTTATTGCAGCCATCCTGATGTTCGTGATTATGTTTGCGGAAATCTTCATTTCCATTTTGGTACCATTCTACTCCACAGTGATTGATACACCAGGCATGAGCAATCTGCCATATAAGCTGGTTTATCTGGTGGTGGGTGTTGTGATCTATGTAGTGTTGACATTAATAGCGTATAAAATTTCTGTGAAGCGATTTTTGGAGCAGGATTTATAAGGACTATCTTCAAGTTAAGAGTATAAAAAACAGCAGATGAATCTGTGATAATACACAGATTCATCTGCTGTCTTTTAACGCTATTTTATAATCATACGGAGTATAGAAACACTAATTATTTCTTTCGAAAACGATAGATTAATAGTCATCTTCTTCGTCGGCAAATAAGTCTAAAATATCCTCTTCATCTGCATCTGGATTAGCTAAAATCAGACCATAAAGAGGTTCTATGACGGATATGTTTTCTTCTAACTCATCTGCTATGTGTTCTAAAGATTTTCCCTTTTGAATTTTCTTCTGTATCATTGCTATCAAAGTTAGATACTTGCCTTCTTCTCTTCCATCTTGTCTTTCGTAATATTTTTCTTCCCATGCCTGCATATATTTCACTCCAATCTCTTCGCTGAGTTTCACCTTACGCACACGTTCATGGATTTTTTGAATACGTTCGCTTCCCGATGCGGCTGCCCGTTCGTCTGTAGTATCCTCCAAATAGTGGAGAAAATCCACCAATTCTTTTGATACCTCGTCATCATTTTTCCCGCGGGTATTTAAGAAGATTCTTGTTGCACCGTCCTCTAATTTTAAATCTGGTGTTTCTTTGCAAATCGGTTCAAATGTATACTGATATTTTCCTAACCCAAACAAATCAAAACATGTAATCAAAATGATATATGACTGATTTAACAAGTTGTAATTTGGAATGCCAGGTTCTAATAGATTCGTATCTAATAATGCCTGGTAATATCGGCTTCTCTTTGCCAAATCTGTCTTTCGCTCCGCATTCATTTCCGAATTGTATACAATGTCCTCTTCGTCAATAGAAATTACATCCATACGGATAGAACGGATTGTCGGGGAAATCCGCAGTTCCTTTTCAGATTCTGTCTGATTAAAAAAAGGAATTTCTCTTCCAAAAATAATAGAAAGTGCTTCTCGATGAATTTCACTGCTTTCCATTACCTCATCGTACAGGAAACGGCTCGTAAGGTTCAAATCCTGTAAGGGTACCATATTCTTTTTTTGCTTCTTCAATTAAAAGTCTCCTTTCATAGTAACATATTAAAATAATTGTGAAAAGGTATTAAAGCATTTGAATTCTTTGGAAGTGCGGGGCTGCACATTAGAAATAAAAACGGCATATTTGCCTAAGAAAATAGAAATCTATGCTTCGCATTTATGATAATGCATGGCTTTCTATTGGTCAAATAAATAATTTATAAAGTTTTTATGGAAATCTCGTTACGATATGGCTACAATGAGATATCAAGTAGTGATGAGAAAAGGAGAGGCGACCACAATGGAATTAATGGAGTTTAAGCAGTATGTTATGGAACGAAATCCAGTAAAAGGAGGCAGTGAAGAACATGCGTGCATGGTTAAATATAGCAATGAAGCTATGAAAATTACATTTGAATTGAATGGATGTTATCATACGCCAGAGGAAGTGCAGAGACTGTTGTCTAGCTTGACGGGTAAAGAGGTGGATGCTTCTGTTCGTTTGTTCCCGCCGTTTTATGCGGATTTCGGGAAAAATATTACGTTCGGAAAGAATGTGTTTATTAATAGCGTTTGCTATTTTCAGGATCAAGGCGGAATTGTAATAGAAGATGAGGTGCATATTGGGCCACATTGTGTGCTGGCAACTATGAATCATGGGATTCAGCCAGAAGATCGTGCTACTACATACCCGGCACCGATTACAGTGAAGAAAAATGCATGGCTAGGTGCAAGCGTTGTGGTGTGTCCAGGCGTAACGATTGGAGAAAATGCGATTGTTGCCGCAGGAGCTGTGGTGACGGAGGATGTTCCTTCAAACGCAATCGTAGGAGGTGTTCCTGCAAAAATATTGAAATATATTAAATAAGCAGAAAGACGATGATCTACGAAAATATATTGTGACAGAAAAAATCCTCTACTCTGTTGTCTTGTTTGAGTTGTGAGCAAGCAGGGCAGGGGATTTTTTAAATTATGCTTCAATGAATTGATCTTTGAGCAATTCAATCAGAGGATTACCGTTTTCGGATAACCATGCAAGGCATAACTTGTGACATGGTTGAATTTCCAGCTTTCGAATATGAGGTGCCTCGTTAAATTGTGTTAATCCATCCAGAATGGTAACGCCTTTTCCAAAGGACACGTTGGACATAACGGATTCCATGTTTGGAATCGATTTAATGGTTGGATATAAGTCATAGTATTTACAATACTCTAAAATAAGTCTTCTGGTTGGATCTGAATGTTCTTCCCCAAGGCAGAAAAATATTTCGTTTCTAAAGTCCGAAACACAGATAGGAGACGGATCTGTTTTCTTTAATATTTTTTCTGAATATACCAAGTATTTTGGTATTTCAGAAAGAACCTCGTATTTAACATTATTCTGTTGTGAAACAAAATCGGCAAGGATTAAGCAGGTGTCAAGATTGCCATTTTTCAGTTTCGTTACCATGTCCTTTACATTATGATTTTCAAATGCCAACTCTGTTTTTGGGAAAGTTTCCTGAAATGCTGTGAATTTTTCCATGATAAAATCGGGCAGATTGAATCCGGTCAGGATACCCACCTTGAGTGTTCCTTCATAAGCTTCATTCTGCTTTTTAATAGAATTCTTTATGCGTGACAAATCAGCCATAAAATCCGTAAATAATTTATGGTAAACCATTCCCATAGGTGTAAGCTCTATGGGATTTTTTGTGCGATCAAAAAGTTTTATTTGAAGTTCATTTTCTAAATTTTTGATATGTTTGCTTAATGTTGGCTGTGAAACATAATTTACCGCAGAAGCTTTTGAGAAAGATTGATGTTCTGCTATGGATAAAAAGTAGTGAATTTGAAGTGTATTCATAAAACATACCTCGTTTTTATGGAGAATGATTATTGCTGTTTAACTATAACACACATATAGCCATTTGGCTATGACAACTTGAACATATAACGATTGGACGAAAAATAGACGCTCATACTACAATTATATTGTGCAAAAACACTAAAAACATAGGAGGTGAGGTAATGGAAGTGAATAAATCTTATAGCAAGAACGTTGAGCTTATAGGTTATCACGATCTGAACGACAGACCAGGATTTCAGATGGCGATGCAGGAAGTGAACGGAAAATATTATCTTTATGTATCCCATTTCAGACATCCGGGGGTGTCAATTCTTGATGTTACAGATCCTGCCAACATGCGTTTTGTTCGCTATTTAGAAGGACCGAATATGTCGGGGCAGTTGGTGAACAAAATTCAGGTAGCAGATGGACTTATGATCTGTGCATTAGGAACAGGTATCCAGTTTTTACACAATATTGGCTGGGATGATCCTTATATCCCAGGCCTGCAGATTTATGATGTAAAAACAGATCCGGAAAATCCAAAGTTACTTTCCACATGGCTAGCAGGAGAAGCACAACCTTGTGACAATATTTGTCTTGGTGTACACAGATTTTTCTATAACGGAGGAAGATATGTACATCTTGCGGCTACATGTGATGGTTTCTCCAACATGATTTATCGAATCCTTGATATTGAAGATCCGACAAATCCTGTTGAAGTGGGAAGATGGTGGATGCCTGAACAGTGGGAAAAGGGGATTTTACCGAAGGATAAGGTAAATACCAAGTTTCCAATGGACTATGCCGGGTTACATGGTCCACCATATGTAAAAGGGAATCATGTTTATTGTGGTTACAATGGTGCAGGCATGGTAATTTTGGATATTTCAGATATTCATTTGCCACAGATTGTGGGACAGTTAAAAACATTTCCACTGCTGGGTGGAAAGTGTTCTGGTGCAAGATGTCATACGGTTTGGCCGTTGTCAAAACGACCATATGCGATCTTCACCAACGAGGGCGAACGTTTCCCGTGTCTCTCTAAAGAGATGATAGGTGGAAAAGCGCAGCCATTGAATGTGTTGGGCATGGTTGACTGCAGAGATGTCAGCGATCCAACATTAATTTCTATCTTCCCATATCCAGAAGTACCAGAGGATTTTCCTTATAAGAACTTCAATGAGTGTGGATTGGGGGTAGAGGGACCATTTGGCCCTCATAATATTCATGAGCCACATGATCATCCAGCATTGGAAGACAGAAATGACAGGTTATATTGTTGTTATTTCCACGCCGGACTTCGTATCTATGATATTGAAGATCCATATGTGCCAAAGGAAATCGCATATTACATTCCTCCAAAACCGGAAAAATGGTGTTTTGAAAATACCTATGAAGGTCCGAATCTGGCTACAACAGAGGACGTAATCGTAGATAACAGAGGAAATATCTTTATTGATACGTTCCATGATGGCATCTATGTATTGAGATGCACAAAATAATTACTTGAAAGGAGATCAAGTTATGACGAAAAAAAGCTTTGCTTACGGATGGATTTTACAGATCCAGGTGGCATTGATGTTCTTCTTCTTTGCTGCTTTAACAAATGACATTTTCAATATTATGCCAGCAGTACTGGTAGAAATGTACGGCTGGGATTATGCTGCAACAATTAATGTTGCAACAATCGCAGGTTATGCTGGTGTAATCGGTACTTTCGTTGCATCTATGCTGATTCAGAAAAAAGGGAATCGTTTTTCTATCGTTTTATCATTATTAGGCGCAGGTATCTTTACACTATTCTTTGGCAGATCACCAAGCTTTGCGGTTTATCTTGTGCTTTGCTGCTTTGTATTCTTCTTTGCATTCCAGTTTGGTTCTGTATTAACAGGTTCCTTAACAGATTACTGGTTCCCAAGAAAGAAAGGATTTGTTCTTGGTATTTCTTCCGCAGGCATGTGCTTAAGTACCTGTCTTACACCTCCAATTTTTAATGGGCTGATGGGTAAAATTGGTATAGCAAATACGTTGACATGCTTTGGTATTGCCTGTATCGTTTTGGGTATAGTATCTATCTTTTGGGTTAAGGATACACCAGAAGAGATTGGGCTTGCTCCAGACGGTATTGATGCAGGAATTGAAGAAATCGAAAAGAACAGAACAGAAATGGAAGAATATCAGAGTCCTTGGACAGTGTCTCGTCTGTTGAGGACGCCTGTTGTCTGGACCCAGGCAATCAGCTATGGTCTTGTTTTCATGATTACAATCGGTGTTCTTGGCCAGTGGATTCCACGAATGATGCAGCTTGGAACAACATTGGAAGCAGCAATGATGCAGCTTTCTGTTGCGTCTGCAATCGGTATTGTTGGCAGTTTTATCTGGGGTATTCTTGATACGAAAATCGGCACAAAGAAAACCTCTCTGATTTTCATTGTTTGGTATACGGTGGCCGTTGTAATCATAACATTTGGCATTCATAGTCCTGTCGCTACATGGATCGGTATCGCTATGGTAGGTTCTTCTGTTGGTGGTATTGGTAACCTTGGACCATCTATGATTGGTACCATCTGGGGACGTTGGGATTATGCTGCTGCGTCCAAAGTTGTTCAGACCATTACGAACGTTTTACGAGTATCAGCATTTGCAGTGGTAGCATTTGGTCTGAATGTATTTGGAAGCATTACAGGTGCGTATTACATTCTGATCGGATGTGGTGTTCTTTCCTTCATCTTAATGCTTGTAACAAAAGATAAAATGATTGGTAGAGAAGGCTAAAAATACGTTTTGGGAGGTACATATATGTGTAACAGTACATTGCTAAAACCTATAAAAATTGGAAATAAAGTAGTGCCGAACCGATTTGCAGTCAATGCAATGGAAGGGACAGATGCTGATGAACACGGCAATCCTTCAGAACTTACATATAAAAGATATGAAAAGTTTTTTGAAGGCGGATCTGCATTCATTGATTTGGAGGCGATTACCTGCCAGACAGAATGCGTTTCCAGCAACAATCAGTTATGCATCATGAAAGAGAATGAAGAGGCCTTAACAAAATTTGTGAAACATTTGAAAGCCATCAATAGCGATAATGTGTTTGTGTTCCAGTTGACACATGCAGGTGAACTGGGTAACCCTCATTTTTCAAAGGCACTTCGTGTAACAAAAGAACCATTGCCAGGCTATGAGCATGCGGAATTCATCGATGAAGAAAAAGTAGAAGAGATTATGCAGCAGTTGGTGGAAGGCGCAGTGATTGCGCACAATGCAGGGGCAGATGGGATTGATCTGAAACTTTGCGCAGGTTATCTTGGCTCTCAGATTTTGCGTCCATTCAATAAGCATGAATGGAAATACGGTGGTTCCTGGGAAAACAGAAAGCAGTTTGCAATTGACTTGGTGGAACGAATCAAAGCAGCAGTGAATGATCCAGACTTTATTATCGGTTCCAAAATTTCGCTTTATGAAGGCTTCCCAGGCGGACAGGGTACCATGGGACCAGACAGTGCAGTTATGGATCTGACAGAATCCATTGATTTGATTAAGACCCTTGAGGAACATGGAGCGTCCTATATTTTAACTACCTGCGGTGCTCCAATGCATACGTTAAATTTGGTGAAACCTTCAAAAGAGGATCCATATATTGCGTATCTTGGACAGTACTTCCAGAAGGTATGTCGCGATAATATGAAACCGGAAACAGTGGTAATTGGTGGAGGATATTCTATTTTTGCCAATGGAAAACAGCCAAACTTTCATGCTGTATTGCCAGAAAAAAACAGTTTGTTGTTCTGGGGTGACAAGATGATTCAGGATGGTGTGACAGATATGATTGCTCTGGGACGCCAAAGCTTCCGTGATGCAGCCATTCCAAAGAAATTGGCAGAAGGTAAAGAGGACGAAATTAAGTGGTGTTCTGGTTGTGATCAATGCAGTTTGTTACTCATCACACCAAATTACACAGGCTGTGTAACAGAGCCGTATTATGCACAGAAGATTCCATCTGCATTGGAGTTTCTTGGTATTAAGTAAAGAAAGCAAATAGAGTAAAAATATGAATAAGACTTGGAGGTAAATGATTATGTTGCCAAAATTACCATTTAACAACATCGCTCATTTAGGATGGGCAGTAAAAGATATTGATGAGACCATTAAGAATTTTGAAGCAATGGGTATTGGACCATGGCGCCGCTACATTCTGGGCGAAAATGATGGTGGTCATGATTTTGCATTTAGAGAGTATGCGGGCGGTATGGAAAACAGATGCAAAGTTGCTCTTGCGAAATGCGGAAATGTGGTTCTTGAGTTATTTGATCCAACAGATGGGCAGTTCCCAATCGTAGAAAACTATCTTGCTAACCATGGCGAAGGCATCTGGCACTTTGGTTATTCTGTAACCAGAGAGCAGTATGATTACACAATCGCAGAGATGGAAAAAGCAGGTATTGGTGTTGTTGGGCATTCTCAGTACAAAAATGGTGTTCGTATGACATTCCTAGACCCAAGCAAAACTGGCGGCATTATTTTCCAGTTACATGACTGTCCACCGGAAATGGAAGACTTCTTTGATACAATGGGTATCATGGTTTAGTCTCTGGCAGGTTGTGATAGTATGAGTATTACAAAGATTGGCGTCAACCATTTTGCTGTGAGTGTTGCATCTGTGGAAGAATCTCTTGCATGGTATGAAAGAGTTTTAGGATTCAAATTACTGGTAAGAGATGAAATCCCGGGTATTGATGTCAAAACTGCTCATATGGAAGGCCCAGGTATGGTGCTTGAATTGTTTGAGGCAAGGGGAGCAAAGCAATTGCCTGAGTCGCGTAGATATCCCAACACAGATTTGATGGTTCATGGGAATAAACATTTTGCACTTTCTGTTCCAGACAGAGAACTTTGTAAAAAGGAGTTGGAAGAATTGGGTGTGGAAATCGTAATGACCGCAGATGTGTGGGGAACCTATGGAATATTCATCAGTGATCCAACCGGGAACCTGATTGAACTTTTCGAGGGAGATATGCGGAACGTAAAATAAATATTAAGTAAGAAAAGGGGGTTCTTGCCATGTGTTTGTTTGCCTGGCAGGAACTTCTTTTTTTCGGGAATTATAAAAAAGTGTGGAAATCTCTTTACTACAGTGATACAATAAAGCCTTAAAGAAACACTAAGAGAGTATTGTGTGCAAAAGAGTCGTTGCTTTTGTATGCATCAGAAAGATTGCCTGACACATATGTTTATATGGTTCGACAATTACGGAGGTAATAAACATGAGTATTAAAATCGGTATCTTAGGATATGGTAACCTTGGTCGTGGCGTAGAATGTGCCATCAAACAGAATGACGACATGGAACTGGCAGCAGTGTTCACAAGAAGAGATCCTGCATCCGTTTCTATCCTGACAAAAGAAGCTGCAGTAGCGAATGTGGCGGATATTGCAGATTGGAAGGATAAGATCGACGTGCTTATCTTATGTGGCGGCAGTGCAACAGATCTTCCAGTGCAGACACCAGAATATGCAAAGATGTTCAACGTGGTTGACAGCTTTGATACACACGCAAGAATTCCAGAACATTTTGCTAATGTTGATGCATCTGCAAAAGCAGCCGGCAAGGTAGGCATTATTTCCGTAGGCTGGGATCCGGGAATGTTTTCCTTAAACAGAATGTATGCCAATGCAATCCTGCCAAAGGGTGTGGACTATACATTCTGGGGCAAGGGCGTTAGCCAGGGCCATTCTGATGCAATTCGCCGTGTGGAAGGTGTTAAGAATGGTAAGCAGTATACCGTTCCTGTAGATGCAGCGGTTGCGGCCGTTCGCTCCGGTGAAAATCCAGAACTGACAACCCGCCAGAAACATACGCGTGAATGTTATGTTGTATTAGAAGAAGGCGCAGATGCAGCGAAGGTAGAAGAGACCATCAAAACGATGCCAAACTACTTTGCTGATTATGATACAACCGTGAACTTCATCACAGAAGAAGAACTGATTGCAAATCACAGCGGTATACCGCATGGTGGAATGGTAATCCGATCCGGCAAAACCGGTTGGGACAACGAACACAACCACATCATTGAGTACAGCTTAAAGCTGGATTCCAATCCAGAATTTACCTCCAGTGTAATCGTAGCTTACGCAAGAGCGGCATATCGTCTGGCAAATGAAGGACAGACAGGATGTAAAACGGTATTTGATATTGCGCCGGCATATCTGAGCGCACAGAGCGGCGAATATTTGAGAGCACATCTGCTGTAGGAATACACGACAATTAAAGACTATAAAGAAAAGCCAGTAGGTATTTTGCCTACTGGTTTTTTGTTGCCAACATTTCTAAGAGAGGGAATAAAATTCCTATTTTCAATTCCGAACTGGAATACATGTAGTTAGAACGAATTGATGGGAAGATTTTACAAATCTATAATCAAAGAAAAGCATTGTGTACAGTGGAGAAAAGTATTGAGATTGGAGGGTGTTATGAGAAACAAAATAATGAGTGTTGAATCCGCAATGAATTTATTAAAAGATGGAGACTGTATTGCGATTACTGCGGCTGGATTGATTGGATTTCCAGAATATATTGCAAGAAAATTAGAAGAACGATTTTTAGAAACAGGTCATCCTAAAGAATTGACATTATATTCTGGATGCGGACATGGAGTGCCAAAGAAAGATTGGGGTGATAACCATTTTGCACATGTGGGGATGCTGAAAAAAGTGGTTTGCTCTCATCCTGATGTTGTGCCTAAAGTTAGAGATATGATTGAACAGAACCAGATTGAAGCTTATGTGCTTCCTCAGGGGGTGTTGAATCAGTTATATAGATGTTCTGCTGCAAAACAACCAGGGTTATTATCAAAAATTGGAATTGGAACTTATATTGATCCGAGACAAGATGGTGGCAAAATGAACAGCATCACGACAAAAGATATTGTTCGAGTGATGGAACTGGATGAAGAAGAATGGTTGTTTTTTGAAAGTCAACCAGTTACAGCAGCAATTATTCGAGGAACGACAGCAGATGAAAGCGGAAATGTAAGCATTGAAAAAGAAGCATTAAAGTTGGAAGTTTTAGAGGTTGCACTTGCGGCAAAAGCATCTGGCGGTAAAGTAATCGTTCAGGTTGAACGCGTGGTAAATGAGGGTGGAATTCCGGCAAAAAATGTTGTTATTCCAGCAGAAATAGTTGATGCAATAGTTATCGCAGAAAATGTGGAAGAAACACATCGAATGACAGATGGTACGTTGTATAACCCATATATGAGTGGCGAATTAAAAGGTCCAATCAATCGCGTAGTCCCACAGGATGGAGTGCTGACTCCGGCAGATATCATTTGTAGACGTGCAGTGTTTGAATTATATGAAGGTTCTGTTGTAAATGTAGGTGTAGGCGTAGGTGCCGGTGTGGGTAACGTGGCAGCAGTAGAGAATATTGTAGACAAAGTAACCTTTACGCTGGAACTGGGAGCAATTGGTGGAGCACCACAAGGAGGACCAAACTTTGGAGCTACACTCAATCCGACTGCTTTCTTAGCGCACCCATCTATGTTTGATTTTTACCATGGTGGAAATCTTGATATTACATTCCTTGGGGCAGCACAGCTCGACGGGGAAGGAAATGTAAACGTAAGTCGTTTTGGCGGACGTCCGGCTGGACAAGGTGGTTTTATTGATATTAGTCAGACCAGTAAGAAAATTGTGTTCTGTACATATTTCAAAACGAAAGGATTCAAAGCAACTGTTGATGAATCTGGCTTACATATTGTTTCTGAGGGTGAAGTCCCAAAATTTGTTTCTGACGTGGAACAGATTACTTTTAATGGAAAATACTCCAGAGAACGTCAACAGGAAGTAGTAATCGTTACTGAACGCTGCGTATTTAATTTAAGAAAAGAAGGCGTAGTATTAACAGAAATCGCACCGGGAGTTGATTTGGAGAAAGATGTTTTGACGCAGATGGACTTCAAACCAATTCTCAGTGAGAATTTAAAAACCATGGATACTCGTATTTTCCAGGGCGGTCGCATGGGATGTTTTGATAAGTAGAAGTTTTCAAATGCTTAGAAAAGGATGTGAACAGATTAATGAAAAAATATGGCGTATGGGAAGAATCCCAAAAAGTCTTTTCAGAGGTAGACTGGAAAGCGGCAAAAGAGATTACCGTGGGCATAGATGTGGGAACAACAAGCACAGAAGCGGTTGTGATGTGTGATAGAAAAATTTTGTGTTATTCCATAATCAAAACAGGAATGGATTTTAAAAATGCGGCTGAAAAAGCAATAAATAAAGCTATCGAAGGTCTGGATATTGAATTGAAAGATGTAACAAAAGTAGTGTGCACAGGATTTGGACATAAAAACGTGGCCTTTGCATCTGCATATGTGGACGAAATACATTGCCACGGAAAAGGGGCGCGATATATGTTCGGTCCTTCCGTAACAACAGTTATTGATATGGGAGGACAGACGGTAAAAGCTGTTCGTCTTCACAGCTGGGATCGTGTGAGAGATTTTATGGTGAACGACAAATGTGCCACAGGTATGGGACACAACATAGAAGAATTGTGCGAATTGCTACAGATTAGCCTTGATAAGATTGGCGAAAAGTCTCTAGAAGTAGAGCGTGATCCAGAGCCAGTAAGCACAACTTGTTATGCATATGCACAGACAGAGACAATGGGTATGTTCCACCCTGGTTTTAGAGAAGAAACTACTACGGAGAATGAAGTTTATGCCGGACATATGTTTGCAATAGCGTGGAGAATATTAGGGGTTGTAGGAAAATTGCAGCCGTTGGAAGTTGGCGAATTGGCTGTCTATCCAGAACTGGGATTGACGGGTGGATTGGCCAAAAATCCAGGAATTGTGAAACGATTGGAACGAGAATTAAAAATAACTGCTCTTACCAGCGAATATGACCCTATGTTAGCAGGAGCCATTGGAGCGGCACTTTATGCATTAGAATAAACGGAAGCGGGGTGAATCAAGAATGGTAGATTTTAAACAGTTAGTAAATGATAGACATGAATATGCAAAAGCCTGGAAAGAAAAAACTGGCGGAAAAGTGTTAGGTTTTTTTGAACCTTATATGCCAGAAGAGATTGTATATGCAGCAGGTGCATTACCTGTAAGGATTTTAGCAGAACATGAAGAAGATGATATCTCAGACAAATGGATGTATGCACCATGTTATCCAGTTAGGGACATGGTGAACCAGATTCTCAAAGGAAGATATGATTATGTGGATGGACTTGTGAATGTGGAAGGCTGTCAGTGGATGTTCAATGTTTTTGAAGTGACAGTTAACAACAAACCAGATATATTTAATCACTATTTCTTCATGCCAGACTACACAGATGCACCAACTTCCAAGGACGTTGCACGTTCAGAGATGAATGTTTTGAAAGAAAAAATGGAAGCGTGGACAGGCAATACGATTACAGATGAAGCATTGGATAATGCGATTGCAGTATACAATAAAAATCGTCGTCTTCTGAGAAGGATGTATGAACTTCGCCGTATGAATAAGAGTGTGCTTTTGGGATCTGAGGCAATGAATATTGTGTTGGCAAGCCAAGTCATGGATAAGGCAGAAGTAAATTCTATTTTGGAAGCGTATTTAGATGAAATCGAAGGTAGAGAGCCATATGCAGACCGTATTCGCTTGATGTTAGTGGGAAGTGAAACTTTCAACACAGATTTAGAAGAATTGGTGGAAAAATTAGGTGCCAATATTGTTATTGATGAGCTAGATACA
Source organism: Eubacterium sp. (assembly GCA_017472565.1). GTDB lineage: Bacteria > Bacillota > Clostridia > Lachnospirales > Lachnospiraceae > Brotonthovivens. The sequence goes on along the minus strand of JAFUPY010000121.1, from coordinate 23,417 downwards.
GGAAGTTCATATTTTTGGAACGAGGTAATTGAACAGAAAGATCGCCTGATGGCGCTTTCCTTGCGGTATTTAGGACGCCCGCATAATCCTATCAAAGATAACAACTGGAGAAGACGAATTCAACATATTTTTGAGTTGACAGAAGATTACAATGTGGATGGTGTGATTATTTCCAAACAAATATATTGTCACTTGCATGGGTCTGACAACTATGCGGTATGGAAAATGTTAAGAGAAAGAAACATTCCATTCTTGTATTTCGAGAGGGATATGCATCTTCAGGAAGAAGATATGTCTATGCGATTAGAAGCGTTTATTAATATGCTTCGTCCTGGGGTCACACATCTTTCAGGATGGAATACAAAATTTGAGGGATAAAGGAGGGATATAGTATGAGTCAGAAAGGACAGATATGGAAAACCAGACCCCTCGATAGCTGGGCCAAAGCAAAAGAACTGAGAGCAAAATGGCAGAATTCTGCACATAATAAGGACAATCTGATTGGGCAGGGAAACTGTGGTTTCTTCGGTGATTGGTCTGATTGCTTTTCTAATATTACCGTTTTGGAAGATAATCCGGACGGGGCGATGATTGCAAGTAAATCCTCTCCATTTGCCAGAAAGAGTCGTCTCGCATGTGAAGTGCGTGGTTGGGGCCGAGAAATTTGTGGATATCACAATAACTGTTGGGGTGGTCAGTTTCTAGGTTATGACATCAGCGGAAAACCATTTCCTAATAGAGATTTTGTAGTGCCATTTCCATGTGTTTGCGATTCACATGCAAAACGAGGAGTGCAAGTTCGAGATTTTGAGCCTGTGCCACAGTGGATGGCAGATCAGTGTATGTACTTAGGCCCTCGGGATGAAGCAAGAGAAGAGGCTATGTTAGAACATCGAGCCTACTGCACATTACGTCAGATTAATGATATTGAAAGAATCTTTGACAGGAAGTTTGATGATGAGAAGCTTATAAAAACAATGGATGCAAATAAGCAGATTCAAGACTACGCTAGAGATGTTTCTCTTTTAATGACCAATATCCCAGCGCCGCTTTCAACAAAAGATCTGTATTCGTTCTATACATTGGGTGGTTTGACAAAAGTAGATCCAGAAGAAACCGTTAATTTCTGGAGAATGCTGAGAGATGAGGTCGCATGGCGAGTTGAAGAAAAAATTGCAGCGGTGGGTAATGAAAGATTTCGTTGGATTGAGGCACATCCACCATCATGGCATTATCTGAAATATTACAGATACATGGAGCAGTATGGAGCAGTATGTCTCGGTTCACAGTACTCCCATTCAATTTCAGGAACAAGTTTAGAACGAAAAGCTGATGGCTCTATTGAGCGTCGAGATATGTTGACATATAGTCCGGATACTAAGATTGAAACCAGAGAAGACGCAGTAAGGTACATGATGGGTCCGGATGCGAGAACTCCACAGCACTTTAAACAGGATGAATACATGCGCCCAGAAGCAATTTACGAATTTGCAGATATTTTCCGGGCAGACGGTGCAATCTTTGGCCTTTGGAGAAGTGGTGTTGGATGTACGTTCACAAGAAAAGAACAGGCGATGCTTCTTCGTAAGAAAGGTCTTTCTGTACTTACATATGAGGGAAGCCAGCCAGGTGATAGAACAGATCTGGATGAAAAACGTTTCTTAGAGCAGCTTGATGGTTGGATGGAAAGTCTGGGGCTTAGCAAATTCGAGTAAAAGTTGCATGAAAGGAGTGAAAAAATGATTACAGGAGGAATTGATGTAGGTATCAAATATACCAAAGTAGTTATTTTTGATGATGATAGACTTGTTATAAAAAAACAAGGACTGTCCGGCGGAATCAATCGAGAACAGAATGTGACAGAACTTTGGAATGTGGCTGTTAAAGAAGCTCTGCTTGAAGATAGAGATATTGAAGCAATCGGTGTTACCGGAAAAGGTAAGTACAATGTTCCTTTTGGTGATGTTAGAAAGACAGAACTGATTTGTATGGTCAAAGCTGCTAAGTACTTGTGTCCAGACGCAACAATGGTAGCAAATATTGGAGCAGACGAAGTGCTTGTCGCTGTTATGAATGAGGATGAGACTATTTCAGAATATTTCCAGAATCAGAAATGTTCTGCTGGATTAGGCATGATGATTGATAATTTGGCAGATGAATTCGGTTGGGATTATGAAAAAGTTTCTTCTTTGAGAGGGGAAAATGTAATCAAAGTTAGTGATGGTTGTCCTGTATTTGCCAGAATGGATGTTTTGGAACATATGAACAAAGGCGCTTTTGCAGAAGATGTAATGCGGGCAGTGATTCATGCGGCGGCAGTAAGGACAAACGCAACCATTAATGATATTACATTTCCTAACGAGGAGAAATTCATGCTGCTAGGCGGTTTGAGTAAAAATGAAGCTTTTGTAGAGGCTATGTCTGCTAAAAAGGGTATTTCATTTATTACAAATGAGATGGCAGAATACGGCTGTGCTATTGGCGCTGCATTATGCGCTGTGGATTGGAAGAGTGCGAATGAATAATAAAAAGATACTTACTGCAGAAGAAGCTGTGTCAAAAATAAAATCAAATAACAGTATCATGTTAGGAGGGTTTTTCTATAGTGGTGCTCCATTTGATTTGGTGCGAGCATTAACATATCGGGCAGGTGAATTAGAAAATTTAACATTGATTACGAATGATGCCTGCTCTGAATTTGTGTTTAAAGATGCTTTGGGAAATGCTCTTGTGGAAACTGGGATGTTCAAAAAGATCGTTTGTTCCTATATTGGACATAATCATGTTGCAATGAAGATGGCCAAAGAAGGAAAATTGGAAATAGAAATGTATCCAATGGGAACATTTGTTGAAAAAATACGTGCTGGAGGTGCAGGCCTTGGCGGAGTATTGACGCCGACCGGGCTCGGTACGGAAGTTGCAAACGGGAAAGAAATCATAACTATTCAGGGAAAAGAGTATCTTCTTGAACTTCCGTTGAGAGCGGACGTTGCATTTATTTATGGCAGTGTTGTGGATACATATGGAAATGTTCATCATCGAGGTGTAGCTGCTAATTTTAACGTGGCTATGGCTACAGCGGCAGACTATGTTGTTGTTGAAGCAAAGGAGTTGGTTGAAGGTGGAACCATGGATCCAAACGGTGTTTCTATACCAGCGCCATTTATAGACAGTATTGTGATTCAAAAAGTAGGTGCCTAATGAACGATAGAGAAAGAATTGCATGGAAAATTGCACAAGATTTAACAGATGGTGAGTTTGTCAGTTTCGGGCATGGAATCCCATATTTGGTAGGGAAGTATATACCAAGGGAGTATCAGATTTACATTCAGATAGAATCTGGTGTTGTGTGTTTCGGTGAAGGAACGCCTGCGGATCTCGGAGATTATGAGATGAGAGATTCTGTAAATCATTTTGTAAAAGATAATGTGGGTGGATCATTTTTTGACTGCATGCTGTCTTTTCAGATGATTCGCGGAAAACATTTAGACAAATCTGTAATGGGTGCTTTTCAGGTGGATTGTCAGGGGAATTTTGCGAACTGGCGGTTGCCAGGGTGTCCTGCTAATGGTATTGGTGGTGCGATGGATTTGGCAATAGGAGCGAAAGAGATAATCATTGCTATGGAAAGTGCTTTGAAGGATGGAACATCTAAGCTGGTGGAGCTGTGTGATTATCCAATCACTGGAAGAAATGTAGTGTCTAAAGTGTATACTGAATTTGGTGTTTTGCAGATAAAAGATGGGAAGTTTATTTTGATAGAACATTTTTCAGATTATCCTGCAGAACAAATCATAGATATGATTAATGGACCTTGTGAAATAGCACCAGGCTTAAAAAGAATAGATTGCATAGATATTAATTAGTATATGTCTCATAGGTGATTCATAAAACCTCTCCCCCCTTTAGAATACGTGATAAACAAATATCACGTATTCTTTTTGCATTCTTTGGGTATTGTTTTATAATGACAGAGGGTATGATATAATGAAACTCGTGGCGAAAAATAGTTGTCATCTAGAATGAAATACAGGAGAAGAAAGAGATGGATATTTCAAGACTTAAAAGTTTTTACATGGTTGCAACTTTGGGAAATTTTTCAGAGGCGGCTGATCAGTTATATATTGCTCAATCTACAGTGTCTAAACATATTATGAGTTTAGAACAGGAATTAGGAATCCCTCTATTATATCGTAATGGTAAAACGTTTGCGTTGACTGAAGCAGGAAAGAAAATGCTCAGATACTATGCGGAGATTTTGGAGGTATATGATAAATCTTTGATAGCTTTAGAGGAAATCAAAAGAAAAGAATATAATTCTTATGAATTAAAGGTTGTAGGCGGTAATCGAATGTCTCATTATGGCTTGATTAACTCTCTTGCGGCGTTTATGCGCATTCATCCAGAGGTAAAACTGAATATTGACGATGCGGCTACTAAGAATGTTTTGTTTGCCTTGAATTCTGGAGATTATGAGTTGGCTTTCTGTAGAGAAAACATGTTGGATGTAAACACGTTCTCCTGGCAACATTATATGCAGGATTACTATATTGCTACAGTCTCTGTTGAGTCAAAACTGGCTAAAAGAGACGCGCTCTTTTTGTCAGATTTAAAGGGAAAAAGAATCATTTTGGGAAGCCAGGATGGAGAGCATTGTCAGCGTGTATGTGCAAAGGAAGGATATGAATTGGATATTGAGTTTGAAACCAATGATCCGGCAACTGCTATTGAGATATTAATATCCACAGAGGATTGCATCTATATTGCACCAAAGACAGTGATGCTGAAATATCCAGGTAAATTAACAAAGCAGATTCCGTTAAAGGGTATGGGAGATTGTTCATATGTACTTGCCTGGAGGAAAAAAGAGGTGTTGTCAAAATGTGCAAAAGATTACCTCGCATATTTAAGAAGCCAGTCGGCGGAACTGTTTATTCAAGAATCTTTGGAACGGAAAATTTCTATTCAAAATGTATAAAAATTATAGTGGGGTCTATGCAAAGAACAATTAAATTTGCATAGACTTCATGTTTTTTGCATAGGGATGACAAAATATTCCAAATGGTAAAAAGACAGACAGTTTGTGGAATTGTATAAGTTATTCCGTTTTTAATTCCAGTTTGGAATAAGAGAACGCAAATTGAATTGCTTGAAGGTTCAGATGTTTTAAAATGAACATATAGACAATAAAAGATTGGCTGGCCAAAGTTTTATTCAGGAGAAAGGAGGAAATGAAAATGAAATACCCTAAAATATGGGGAAAAATTAACAAGGCGATTGCTGCAGTTGCCGGTGTGCTGGCATTAGTAATTGCATTTCTCTCTGTTTATGAGGCAGTTGCGCGTTATGTGTTTAATAGCCCTACATCCTGGTCATTAAATGTATGTTGCTATTTGCTTGTGTGGTCCATTTTCTTGGGTAGTTCCTACGCGTTCCAGGAGGGTTCCCATGTTGGTGTAGACATGGTTAAGGACTGGGTTGATAAGAAGACAAAGGGAGCAAAGAGAATACCACGTAGAATCATGTCTATTGCTGGGTATGTTATAACATTTATTTTCCTTGTTGTTATTTTGTATGGTGCTGTAGGTTTAACGCAAAAGGCTATGATGTATAACCAGATGACACAGGCAACACATCCAATACCAATTTCTGTGTTATATGCGGGCATGATGCTCGGTACGATTCTCATGTTAATTACGTTAATCTTTATTATTTTGGATCTACTGAGCGGAGAAGATCAGTACCTATAAAATAGAAAGAGAGGAATAGAAAAATGAATGATATGATTTTAATGATCGTTTTTGTAGTTATTCTCTTGCTTATAACCTTGGCAATAGGTGCTCCTGTTTCTGGCTCCATGGGTTTTACTGCAATTGTTTGTATGGCAATGTTTGTCGGTATGAAATTCGTACCATCGTTTGCTACTACGGCATATGGGCAGGTAGTAAGTGCAAACCAGTTGATTGCACCGTTGTTTATCATGATGGCCGAGTTCCTGACGCGAGGGAATATAGCGCAAGATATATACTATGTTATTAATAAGTGGCTTAAGAAATTAAAAGGTGGATTAGCTATCAGTACAACTATAGCGTGTACAATCTTTGCTGCACTTTGTGGATCTTCTCCAGCAACAGCAGCAGCGATTGGTAAAGTTTCCATCGATGAGATGACAAAGAGACGTTACAGAAAATCTTTTGCAATTGGCACGGTGGCTGGCGGTGGCACGTTAGGCATCATGATTCCACCAAGTTTAACATTTGTACAGTTTGGTATTTTAACAGAAACCTCTATCGTTAAATTGCTTATGGCAGGTTTATTGCCAGGTATTATGCTGGCAGTACTTATGTGTGTTTCTGTCGTTATTCGAGTACGTTTTAATCCAGCTCTGATTGGTGAAGAGAAATATGCTTCTAGAGGCGGCATGTTTGCACTGGATGACGAGCAGCGTGCAACTGTTCCAAATGAAATGGACCAGAGAAAGACTTCAATTGGGTATGATTTGAAACTTGCGTTGCCAGCAGTAGCACTGATTGTAATTGTAATCGGATGTATGTATATGGGTATTGCAACGCCTACAGAGGCCGCTGGTATTGGCGTTTTTGGTGCAATTATCATTCTTCTGCTTATGAAGCGAATGAATGGAAAAGTGTTCCTTAATACAATGGTAGCTACTACAAGTACATCATCCATGATGTTATTTATGATGATTACCGGTCTTTGCTTAAGTCAGGTAATCACACGATTAGGAATTGCTTCTGATCTTGCAGCCATGATTATTTCATCTGGTGTTAACAGATGGGTTGTAATGTTGATTCTGTATATACTTTGGTTCGTGCTTGGTATGCTGATGTCACCAGGAAGTATGGTTGTACTTACAATTCCATTTGTATTCCCTACATTGGTTGCACTTGGGTTTGATCCGTTGTGGATTGGTGTTGTTTCTACACTTTGCGTTGAAATTGGTATGATTACACCGCCAGTGGGTCTGAACCTGTTCGTTCTGAAGAACACAACGAAGGCAGAGATGGGATCTATTATAAAGGGATCTCTCCCATACGTGGCAGTATTGTTGCTTGGCTTAGCAATCCTGAATTTCTTCCCACAGATTGCTTTAGTTATTCCAAATTCTATGTAATTTAGGATATAAGGGTTTTACAAAATAAAAAAAGAAAGGAGAGCATGGTAATAAATTACTATGCAAAGGAAGGTATGAAAAAGATTTTAGCACTTTTGTTGACAGCAGGTTTAGCAGTAGGTTGCTTAGCTGGCTGCGGCAGCAACGAACAATCAACACCTGGTGGATCATCAGGACAGGCTGGAACTTCAGGGGAAGCACGAGAACTTACAATCAGTATCGGTAATCCAGAAGGCAGTGACAACTATTACAAATATCAGGCATTTGCAGATGCACTGGCAGAAGTCAGTGGTGGACAGCTTACAGCAAAGGTATATGCCAGCGGAACACTTGCAACAGACTCAGAAGCTCTTGAAGCATTAACATCTGGAACTGTAGACATCGCACATCTTACACCATCTACAGCATGTTCTATGATTCCTGATGTAGCTGCAATGGATTTACCAGGTGTTTTCTCTTATGAAGATACAGAAGATACGACAACCTTTATTGAGTTTGAAGCAGCTCTTCATGATACATTAGATTCTATCTATTCTGATTACAACTTAAAATATCTGGCATTAAATCAGTCCTGCCAGGCAGTTATCGTTTCTAATGAAAAATTAGTAAAAAGCCCAGCAGATTTAGAAGGAAAAGCTTATCGTTCAGCTGGTCAGTATCTTGGAAGACTATTCGAACTTTGGGGAGCATCCGCAACAACTATGGATATGGGCGATCTTACAACTGGTTTAGAGCGTAACATGGTGCAGGGTACATTAACCGCTTATGGTGTAGTTGGATCTTTCAAACTGTATGAAGTTGCTCCATATGTTACATTCTTTAATACCACAAATAGTGTTGCGTCTATGGTTATGGCAGGTGATACATGGAACAGTTTGTCAGCGGAAGAGCAGGCATGGGTTGAAGAAGCATCTAAGATTTACTTAACAGAAGGTCAGAAAATTGGTCAGGAATATCTTGAAAAATACACACAGCAGTTCTACGATGGCAATGCAGAAGTATACTATCTGACAGAAGCTGAAGAAGCAGCATTTTTGGATGATGTAGATACAATTTTTGAGGAAATTTCTAAGAACTGTACAGATAAAGGTCTTAAGTTGATTGATCTGATTAAAGATTGGAATGCAAAATAATAAACCTGTCTTGATGTAGAATTGTTTGATATAATCTAGATTAAGCAGTACAGGGAATCGTATTGTGGAAGCAGTGCGATTCCCTTTTTTAAGTAGGAGAAGTAAAATGACATTTGATTTACGAAGTGCAATAGAAGTAATAAAACAGCAGGATGGACAATATCTTGAAACAGATCGCCTTGTGGATGCAAGAGCTGAAATCGCGGGCATCTATCGAAGGATTGGTGCTGGGGGAACGGTGAAGAGACCAACACAGCTTGGGCCAGCTATGTTGTTCAAGAATGTAAAAGGGTATAAGGCTTCCAGTGTACTGATTGGCCTTTTGGGTCATCGAGACAGAGTGGGTCTTATGCTGGGCATCGAGCCAGAACGTTTGGGATATGCTTTTTTGGATGCGGTAGAACATCCGGTAAATCCTGTTGTAATAGATGCAAAGGCTGCTTGTCAGGAGAATGTATATTATGCTGATGATCCGGAATTTGATATTAGGAAAATTCTTCCAGCACCATTGAATACAGAACGAGATGCTGGCCCATATATTACTATGGGGTTGTGTTATACTCATGATCCTGAGACAGGGGAATCCAACATTGCTCATCACAGAATGTGTCTACAGGGACGCGACACTATGACGGTTGGATTTGGCGGATTTCGGCACATGGGAGCGTTTTATCAAAAAGCAAAGAAACTTGGCAAAGCATTTCCAATTTCCATTAGTATTGGTGTCGATCCGGCGATTAGTATTGCTGCTTGTTTCCAGTCGCCAACAACACCTCTTGGTTTTGATGAGCTTGCTGTTGCTGGTGCGATTCGCAAACAGCCTGTCGAGTTGGTGAAATGCAAAACCATTGAGGAGTATGCCATTGCCAATGCGGAGTATGTAATTGAAGGTGAATTAAGCATAGAAGAGAAAGTGTCTGAAGATCAGCATACTCACACAGGACGGTCAATCCCAGAATTTGTTGGATACAATGGTGCTGCCAGAGTTTTCCCGGTGCTTAAGGTAAAGGCCATTACTTGCAGAACGAATCCGATTATGCAAGTGTGTATTGGGGCCAGTGAAGAGCATGTAAATATGGCAGGTATTGCAGAAGAGGCAAGTATTTTACAAATGACATCCAGAGCTTTGCCAGGAAAAGTGAAAAATGTCTATTGCCCTCCAGGTGGCGGTGGGAAGCTAATGGCTATCTTGCAGGTTAAAAAAGAGGGAGCAGAAGATGAAGGCAAGCAGAAACAGGCAGCTCTCATAGCCTTTGGAGCGTGCACGGAATTAAAAAACATATTCCTTGTAGATGAGGATGTGGATATTTTTGATCCAAATGATGTTATGTGGGCTTTTAACACTCGATTTAAGCCAGAGATGGATATGAGTACAATTTCAAATATTCGTTGCCATAAGGCAGATCCAACCCAGAAGAAATTCTATGATTCAAGTATTCGGACAGAGGGATTGGGAACAAAAGCAATTTATGATTGCACTGTGCCATTTGATGCGAAGGAAGAGATGACCAGAGCCATATTTATGGATGTAGATGTATCTGAGTGGATGTAATGAATATCAGCATTTTCAATGTAGCAAAAGTTGCTGCACCAAAAGAAACACATTTATCATGCCACAAGCAGGTTTGGGGATGTTTTTGTAGAAAAAGATTTTGGGTATACTTGTAAGCCGGGAAATGTTATAATGAGAAGCACTTGCGTAAGACAAACAGATTTATATTAAAAGGTGACAATTATGAAGCAAAAACAGATCAAAACCGTAGCTATTCTTGGTGTTGGCGCTGTAGGAAGTTATTTTTTCTGGGGACTGCAGGAAAAACTGGGAGAAAATCTTTGGATCATTGCCAAGGATGAGCGAAAAGCCCGTCTGAAGACGGAGGGCATCTTTATCAATGATAAGAATTATAAATTGCATGTAAAAACTCCACAGGAGGCCCATGGAGCGGACTTGTTGCTGATTGCGACAAAGTATACGGCATTGCCGGATATCCTTGACGATATTGCAGCAATTGTGGCAGAGCATACCATTGTTATCAGTACCTTGAATGGGGTGGATAGTGAAGAAATTATCGGCAGCCGAATTGGCATGGAGCGGATTCTTTTTTCCAATATGAAGATATCTTCCCAGCGCGTAGGCTCTTCTGTCAAATATGATCCTAAGATTACACTGGGGCTGACCTTTGGCGAAGACGGACAATCCAGTCCAAGCCCTCGCATGCTGGCGGTCAAAGAATTGTTTGATGATACCCCGCTGCATTATCAGATGAGTGAAAATATCATGCAGGATATCTGGTACAAATTTGCTTTTAATGTGAGTCGCAATTTGCCACAGGCGATCGTGGACTGTGGAGCGGCGGCATATTTTGACAGTGAACATGTCCGTCATATTATGATGGGACTACGAGGCGAGGTGGCAACAATTGCTCAGGCCAAGGGGATTGATATCTGGGAACTTCCAGGTCTGGAGACAAGACGCAATGTGTCGGCACCTTACGCCCGTTATTCTACCTTGCAGGATTTAGACGCTGGGAGACATACAGAGATTGATATGTTTGCCGGCACAGTCATACGACTGGGAAAAGAGTTGAATATTCCAACACCATACAACGAGTTTGCATATCATGCCATTAAGGCTCTGGAAGAGAAAAATGATGGAGCTTTTGATTATGAATAAAGATGGAAACAAATGCCGGATGTGACAAATTTCGCAAAAGAGGAAAATATGAAAACATTTGTAAGTTCGATTAAAAATCTAACAAAATTTGAACGCACCCTGTGGATCATATCAATTGTAGCCGTAGCCGCGTCCTATCTATTGGCGGGGCAGGGGGATTATCTGACACTGGCGTCTTCCGTAGTAGGAGTATCCGCCCTGATTTTTATGGCAAAGGGAGATGTGACAGGTCAGTATATCACAGTAGCATTCTGTATCCTGTACGCGCTGGTTTCTTTTCAGTTCCGCTATTATGGTGAGATGATCACCTTCTTGTGTATGGCACTTCCAATCGCGATCGCATCCATTGTGACATGGTTAAGAAATCCCTACGCGGAAAAAGAAGTAAAGGTGCAGGTGCTGAAAAAACGAGGATTTTTGTGGATTGGAATCTGTACCGTGTTGGTAACAATCGCATTGTTTTTTGTCCTTCGAGCAACGAATACTACGAACTTAACAATCAGTACCATTTCCGTGGCCACCAGCTTCCTTGCGGCATGCTTTTTAATGCTGCGAAGTCCTTACTATGCGGTAGCTTATGGCTGCAACGATATCGTGTTGATCATCATGTGGATCATGGCTTCCATGGAAGATATCAGCTATGCACCGATGATTGTCTGTTTTGTCATGTTTTTGTTCAATGACATGTATGGATTTTACAACTGGCGCCGGATGCAGCGGCGGCAGAAGGAGAATGGATAGAAAATAAAGAATTATTTTATAGATTCAAAATAAGAAAGAGAAGAGGCTTTGCTTGGCTATTCAAGCAAGGCCTCTTCTTTTTCAGACGAGATGCTGGATTTTGCTGTTTTATAATTGTGGAAAAAGGAATTTTCCGAGTACAATTTTCTGTAATCAGCAGGAGAACAGCCGATTCTCTGTGCAAACAGTTTTTGGAAATAATACGTATTATTATATCCTACATTTTCAGCAATTTTTTCCACCGAATCCAACGTGCTGATTAACATCCACTTGGCGTTGCAGATTCTTTTATCAATAACATGGTTGATAGGAGAGATACCAAACACCTGAGAAAAAAGGTGGCTGATATAACTGCTGCTGGCGTTAAAATGGTCTGCCAAAGACTGCAGCGTAATCGGGCTTGCAAAGTGCTTGTCTATGTAACGAATCATGTTTTGCAGGAATGGATCCGGGCGGGGATGTTTTTCTGTGGATTCCGTATTTTTCTGTTTCTGCTTTTCATATAACAGAGTCAAAAGAGAGGCAAGTCCGTATTGATAGGCGTCTGAGCTTTGCGTGATACCGTGTTCATAACCATTTTTGAAGAATTGAAACATAGAGACTACAAACGGAATATAAGTTTCAATTTCCAATAAGGAATAATTTTGCCCCTGTTCTAACAAACCGTTTGGTTTGGTATTGGGAAATTGAAAATTAGTGGCTCTTAAAACCCAATAGGTTGTCGGCATGGTATCTTTGGTAGTTACGCTGATGATTGTTCCCGGGTCAATGATCAAAATCTGCCCTGCAAGCACTTCGATTGGTCTGGTATCTACGGAGTAGTAAGCAATGCCGTGTTCTACATAGACGATTTCAACCTGGTCATCGTGTATATGCGAAGGTACGAACCAGTTATGTTCATCATGAGTTTTGGAAACCTGCGCAATTTGAGGAAAAGTTGAGGCCTGAAAGTAGGAAAGATTTTGGTTTTGGGGTTCAAATTCATATGAAATCACGAAAATAGCACCTCTTAAATAGTGATATACTTATTTTAATTAGGAAACGGGCAAACAATAATTTTATGGAATGTATATGAAATGTAATTTCCAGATTAATAAACACACCTGGAATTCAGATAATAACGGTCCGGTATTCCGAATGATGTTCCAAATAATTTTAGTTTTAGTCGGAATAAAGTTCCCGGTATTTGGATGGAGAACAGCCGGTTCTTTTGGTAAATGTATTTTTGAAATGACTGACATTATCATATCCCAGGGAAAAGGCTACTTCCTCCAAAGAGTCATTTGTACTTATCAGTTTCCATTTTGCTTCGCATAATCTGCGATTGATCAGGTAATTGATTGGAGAGATGGAAAAATACTTGGTAAATTCGTGTGATAAGTGACTGGGACTAATATGAAAATGTTTTGCAATGCCTTCTAAGGTGAGTTTTCGCATATAGTTTTCATTCAGATACAACATAATATCCTTTGCAAAATGGTCGCAGGAGTCCGGGATGATCAATTCCACGTCTTCCTGCATGTCATATAGTAAAGACATTAGCATGCATAAAGCAAAATTAACGATCTTGGAGGCCTCGAAGCCTCTTTTTTGATATAAAAAACGGATTTCGTTAACCAATGTCTGGACAAACTGGAGGTTGTCCTTCATGGCAAGAATAATAAAGTTTCTGTTTTTCAGGAGCATGTTAGGCTCCAGACCTTTGATTTTAAAATCCTTTGCATGGAGGACCCAAATACTGGTGGGGTCGGATGTACTGGAAGAAACGGCGTGAAGGGTTCCCGGATTGATGATGATGACTTCCCCTGCTTTGGCAGTTACCGTATTCATGTCAATGGTATAATAGGCAATGCCCTTCTCTATAAATGCAATTTCTAACTTGTCATTATGCACATCGATTGGGGATGTCCATTGATAATCGTCCCTGCTTAAAGAAATTCTTGCAAGAAAAGGAAGTTGATTGTCTTCAAAAATATGCTCTTCTGAGGTTTCAAACTTATAAACAAACATAAAATCCTCCTTTTTTACCCCTCACCTTACTTTAAATTTAAGCTTAAAAAAATGGGAAATGCAAGATTTTTCAGACGATTTCCAGCTTTTAGAAAATATTTTTGCAAGATATTTAAAAAAAGAAAAAGACAAAAACGAAAACATGGGGTTTGGTAGTAAAAATAACTGCAAGATATTTTAAAACTCGGAAAAATATTGAACAAGATAGACTCTGTTTGCAAAAAAACGTTGATTTTATAATGTAAGTATCAAAAAAGTAGAGGAAATTTTTAAGAACAGGAGGTCTATATGAAGCCAAATATCTATGATTTAAGATCGGCCATCGAGTATCTGAAAACTCAGCCGGGAGAATACGCAGAAACCGATGTGGAAATTGATCCATGTTGTGAAATTACAGGTGTCTATAGATACCTGGGCGCAGGGGCAGCTGTAAAGCGTCCAACGAAGAAAGGCCCTGCGCTGATGTTCAACAATATTAAGGGTCACCCGGATGCAAGATGCCTGATTGGTATCCTGGGATCCAGGGAAAGAACCGCAAATCTGCTTGGAACCACGCCGGAGGAGATTTCTTACTTCTTAAAAGACTGTGCGGAACATCCAATCTGGCCAGTGGAAGTTCCAAGAAGTAAGGCAAAACAGACGGTAACCCATTATGCGACGGAAGAAGATTTTCATATTTTAAAATATGTGCCGGCAGCACAGGCAACACCTGAGGATTGTGGCCCATTTATCACACAGGGACTTTGCTATGCAAATGACCCGGTGACAGGGGAATCTGATGTAACAATTCACAGAATGTGTATTCAGGATAAAGATACGATTTCATTTTATATCGTTCCTGGTGGAAGACATATTGGTGCATTTTTTGAAAAAGCATGTGAACTGAATGAGCCATTGATGCTGTCTGTAAATATTGGTCTGGATCCGGCGATTTATGTTGGTTCCTGCTTTGAACCACCAACAACGCCAATTGGCTATAACGAGTTGGGTGTTGCAGGTGCGATCAGACAGAAACCGGTTGAAATTACAGATTGTCCATCCATTCCACAGAAATGCATTGCAAATGCGGAGTTTGTCATCGAAGCAATGCTGCTTCCAAATGAAACCATTGCAGAAGATTCTGTCACACATACAGGAAAAGCGATGCCTGAGTTCCCAGGTTATACCGGACCAGCCCTTCCGAAACTCTGCAAGATGAAAGTAATTTCCGTTTCCTACAGAGAAAACCCAATCATGCAGACAATCATCGGACCGAGTGAAGAACATACTTCTCTGTGTGGTCTTCCAACAGAAGCTTCCATTATCAAGATGATTGACACAGCCCTTCCGGGAAGACTGAAAAATGTATATGTTTGTTCCTGCGGTGTTGGTAAGCTGATGGCTATCTTACAGGTGAATAAAAGAATGCGAAGTGACGAGGGCCGTCAGAAACAGATGGCATTGCTTGCCTTTGCCGCATTCTCAGAATTGAAACAGATTATTCTGGTAGATGATGATGTGGATCCGTTTGATTATGAAGATGTGCTTTGGGCAATGACCACACGTTTTGAAGCGGACAAAGATATTGTTACCATTCCGGGTATCCGCTGTCATCCGCTGGATCCGTCACAGACACCGGAATACAACATGTTATTGGAAGATGTGGGATGTACATGCAAGACAATTTTTGACTGTACCGTTCCATATCGTCTCAAAGATAAGTTTGAACGGGCAAAATTTATCGAACTTGACCCTGCAAAATGGTTTCCAAATCTCTAAATGGGAGATTCGAAAATAGTAGAAAAAGAGAAGGAGAAGAGAAAATGAGTAAAAAAAGATTTGTAAAAGTATTATCCGTAGTAGTTGCGGCTGTATTGATGATTTCTACATTCGCAGCATGTGGTAACACAGAAACACCACCTGCAGCAGGTTCTAACGCCGGTGGCGGTCAGGCAGCATCTGGAGATGTGATCACATTGAAAGTACAGTCACAGGATCCTGAAAATGGTGCGACAGGCCGTTTCCTGGAAGAATGGGCAGCAGCCGTAGAAGAAGCATCTGGCGGAAGATTGGATATTAACATTTTCCATGGTGCAACATTGGGACCAGCAACAGAATCCTTCAACATGGTAGAATCTGGTGCGGTTGACATTGCATGGGGTCTTCCATCTATGACAACAGGTAAATTCCCTCTGACAGACGTAGGAGCATTGCCATTTACAGCAGAAGATACACTTCAGGCAAGTTATGCACTCTGGGATCTGTATGACTCCACAGATTATCTGAAAGATGAATGGAGCAGCGTAAAAGTAATCGTATTACATGCAAACTGTGATTCTCCATTATTGTTAGTAGACAAAAAAGTAGAATCCATAGATGATCTGAAAGGCCTTTCCTCCAGATTTATCGGTGGCGCTTCCACAGACTTTGCAAACCTTGTAGGAGCAATTCCTTCCACAATGGCAATCAATGATATTTATACAAACCTTGAAAAAGGCGTTGTTGATGCAGCAGCGAACTGTGGTTGGGACGTAGTAGATTCCTTCCGCTTATATGAACAGGCAGAATATATTCTGGATTGGCATTTGAACATTAATCCATATTTCTTAGTTATGAATCTGGATACATACAACAGCCTTCCAGCAGATCTTCAGGCAGTAATCGACGAATACTCTGGATACAAAGCGTTGGAATACGTTGGAACAAAATGGCAGGATATCAAAGCTTCCTGTATGGAATTAAATGCAGATAAAGTTTATTCCTTATCTGATGCAGAACAGCAGAAAGCAGTGGAACTTGGCGAACAGGTTGCACAGGATTGGATTGCCAGCGTAACCGCAAATGGTGCGGATGGACAGGGGCTGTATGATGCCTGGATGGAAAGAGTAGAAAAATACGAGGATAAGATTGCGAAGTAAATATGGGTCTCCCTCTACAGTGAATCGCTGCTGCGCTGCAGCAGCGATTTGCATTATAGGAAGTGTTATAGAAAGGAGTGACGTTTTTCATGTCTATGACATTGTTAGCCATCATCGGAATTGTCTTGCTGGTTGTGCTTCTTCTGGCAGGCGTTCATATCGGATTTGCGATGATGATTGTTGGTTTTGTAGGTTATGTGGCAGCGGTATCTTTGACAGGTGGTATGGGTATGTTGAAATCAGTACCATTTGCGCAAACGGCTAATTACAGTCTCGCGGTTATCCCGCTGTTCGTATTGATGGGACAGTTTGCCTTTGCATCTGGATTGTCCAAGGATCTGTATGATGCGTGTTACAAGTTCTTTGGACGTATTCCGGGTGGTCTTGCGGTATCTACCATCGTAGCAAGTGCCGGTTTTGCAGCAATCTGCGGTTCCAGCGCTGCAAGCTCTGCTACCATGGGGGTTGTATGTTTCCCGGAAATGAAACGTTATAAATATGATGATGGTCTTTCCACAGGATGTCTTGCGGCAGGTGGTACTTTAGGGATTCTGATTCCGCCAAGTGTAGGCTTTATCCTGTATGGCATTGCATCGGGAGAATCCATTGGTGCGTTGTTTGCAGCAGGTATTATTCCGGGTATTTTACTGACGGGATGTTATATCGGAGCAATTATCATTCAGGTTGTTAGAAAACCGGAAAAAGGACCAAAGGGTGAAAAGTTCTCTGCAAAAGAAAAAATGCAGGCACTGGTAAAGATCATTCCAATCCTGATTTTGTTTGTGGTTGTAATCGGTGGTATTTTTATCGGGTTCTTTACAGCAAACGAAGGTGGAGCAATTGGTGCCTTTGGAGCGATGATGTTCATGCTATATCGCAAATGGGGCAAATGGAAAGAATTTTTCCATGCAGTTTTTGAAGCAATTAAAACCACTGCTATGATTTTCCTCATTGTAACCGGTGCATATGCTTTTGGATATTTCCTGACAGTGACAATGCTTCCAACGATGTTAGCAACAACCATTGCTGGTCTGGCTGTTCCAAAATATGTGATCTTAATTTTGATTCTTTTGGTATATGTAGTGCTCGGATGCATCATGGACTCTCTGTCAATGATTGTATTGTTAGTTCCTATCTTTTTACCAATTGCCCAGTCACTTGGATTCGATACCATCTGGTTTGGCGTTCTTATGGTAATGGTTATGGAAATGGGACAGATTACACCGCCGGTTGGCATCAACGCCTTTATTATTGCAGGTATTGCCAAGGATGTACCGTTAGCCAAGGTATTTAGAGGGTTGGTACCATTTATCCTGGCGTTGGTAATTGCCATTGCGATTGTGCTGATCTTCCCACAACTGTCACTGTTTATTCCAAACATGATATATGGATAAGGAGGTCATAGAATATGAAAAATTATAAAAAAGTGTATGCAGCTTTTTATAAAATCAGCAAGATACTTGCATATATTTCCATGATATCTGTGCTCTTTATCACCGTTATTACAACCGTAGACGTGGTCCTGCGTTTGATTTCAGAACGTACACCGTTAAATATGTTTGTAAAAGGTACGTTTGAATTTACACAGTTATTTTTAATCCTGATTGTATTTTTTGCATATGCGATTACAGAACTGGATGATGGGCATGTAAGAGTATCAATCATTACTGATAAGCTTCCAAAGGTTCCAAAACGGATTTTAAATATCATTGTTCGTGCAATTGTAGCGATTTTCTGTTTTGTCCTGACTTATGCATGCTGGCTGCAGACAGCCGCGCATATAGAAGGAAAGATTACATCTTCTGTATTGTTTATTCCGTTTACGCCATTTTCTCTTTGCATGACAATCGGTGTGTTGCTGTTCGCGATTGCAATGGTACTGAAATTTATCAATAGTATGATTTCTCTTGTAAAAAAAGATGAAAAATGGGAACAGGAGTTGGTGAAATAGATGAAACGATATGACTTTGAGTATCATTTTTATATACCTGAAGTTTTATCTGCAATGGCGCGTGCAAAACACATTCCCTGGTACGATGCAAAAAATGATCTGCTTCATTGGACGGATGCAATTGCCCAGCCACAAAATGGACTGATGCCAGGGTTATATATGGATTATGATCATAGAGTTGCACATATGGATCATCGTGGAATTGATGTGGCGGTGTTAAGCAGTGCGCCTGGTGCAGAAGAACTTCCGATTGAAGTATCGTTGCCTTTGTGCAAAAAGATTAATGACAACATTTATGATCATATGAAGCGTTATCCGGGCAGATTCCTGGGAAGTGCCACGTTGCCATTGCACGATATTGATGCGGCCTGCGATGAATTAAAACGGTGCGTAACAGAACTTGGGTTTGTTGCATGGCACGCACACGCACTGTTTTTACAGGAAGGACTTGATGAAGAACGATTCTTTCCTGTTTTTAAAACCGCGGAGGAATTAGGGATTTACGTATATCTTCATCCAAGATGTTCTTTTTATGAACGATTGACGGGATTTGATTTTCCATTGGCAGGTTCTGGTCTGGGATTTACCACAGATACGCAGATTACCGTAATCAAAATGATTTTACGCGGGTTATTTGAACGCCTGCCGAATCTGAAAATCATGATTGGGCATCTGGCAGAGGGATTGCCATTCTATCTGGATCGCTTCGAAAGCCGATTGAATGCACATCCGTCAGAAGCCAATAAAATGGAGCATCCGGTAAGCCACTATTTCAAAAATAATATCTTGGTTTCCACAAGTGGAAATACAAGCGCGGCAGCATTTGAGTGCGTCAAGAAAGTATGCGGCATTGATAAAATGTTTATTGGTACAGATAATCCCTTTGAAGAACCATTCTTGATGTTGGATTTTCTGGATGAACTTCCATTGACAAAAACAGAACGGGAAATGTTGTACTATAAAAATGCGGAAACTTTATTGGGTATTTCATAATAAGCCCCCGATTGGGAGTCAGGTGTAACAGCCTGACTCCTTTTTTTGAGTAAAAGTCACCTTTACAGAAGATAATAAAAGAGATATAATGGTTCTTGGGTTTGATAAGACTAACTCAATATTTTTTTATGTGAGGAACATATATGGAACAATATTCAGTGACAGGGATGAGCTGTGCTGCATGTAGTACCAGAGTGGAAAAGGCGGTTTCCGCAGTAGAAGGTGTAACAAGTGTTTCTGTAAGCTTGTTGACCAATTCCATGGGCGTGGAAGGAACGGCTACAGAGGCGGAAATCATTGCCGCAGTTGTGAATGCGGGATATGGAGCGGCCAAAAAGAGTGGCGGCGCCGACGCCCAGAACACAAACGGGCAAACGGCCGGTTTTGATGAAGATGCGTTGAAGGACAGAGAGACACCGCTTCTCAAAAAACGTTTGCTGGCATCGGTTGGATTTTTGCTGGTGCTGATGTACTTTTCCATGGGGCACGTCATGTGGGGCTGGCCAGTACCATCCTATTTTGAAGAAAATTGCATGGCTTTGGGTCTTTTGCAGCTGCTTTTGACCACGGCCGTTTTGATTATCAACCAGAAGTTTTTCGTGAATGGCTTTAAGGGCTTGCTTCACCGCTCGCCAAACATGGACACACTGGTGGCATTGGGCGCAGGAGCTTCCTATGGCTACAGCTTGTATGCCCTGTTTGCCATGAGTGGTGCCATGACACGTGGCGACTTGATGGGTGCACATCATTTTCTGCATGAGTTCTACTTTGAGTCAGCAGCCATGATCGTGACGCTGATTACCATTGGTAAGATGTTGGAAGCTCACTCTAAGGGAAAGACGACAGATGCCCTAAAGAGCTTGATGAAGCTGGCACCAAAGACGGCTGTGGTTGAGAAAGATGGTGTGGAAACAGAGGTTCCAATCTCTCAAGTTCGAAAGGGCGATATCTTTGTAGTCAGACCGGGAGAAAATATTCCAGTGGATGGTGTGGTTTTAGACGGCAGCAGTGCAGTAAATGAAGCGGCGCTTACTGGGGAGAGCATTCCGGTGGACAAAGAAGCGGGAGATCCTGTTTCAGCAGCAACGGTAAATCAGTCAGGCTATCTGCGTTGTCAGGCTACACGCGTTGGGGAAGATACCACACTGTCACAGATCATTCAGATGGTCAGCGATGCGGCGGCAACCAAAGCGCCGATTGCGAAAATTGCAGATAAGGTTTCTGGAGTCTTTGTGCCAACGGTTATTGTGATTGCTGTAATCACCCTTGTGATTTGGCTGTTGGTGGGACAGACGCCAGGATTTGCCCTTGCGAGAGCGATTTCGGTATTGGTAATTAGCTGCCCATGTGCCTTAGGACTTGCAACACCTGTTGCCATCATGGTAGGCAATGGCATGGGAGCGCGGCATGGTATCATGTTCAAAACTGCGGTTTCTCTGGAAACAACCGGCAGAATGAACATTGTAGCATTGGATAAAACAGGAACCATCACCAGCGGGGAACCAAAGGTGACCGATATTATCCCGGCAGAGGGAATCCATGAAGATACCCTGCTTTCTATGGCGTTTGCATTGGAACAGAAAAGTGAACATCCATTGGCAAAGGCAATTATTGCTTATGGAAACGAGAAAAATATAGATGTGGCGGAAGTGACAGATTTCAAGGCACTTCCAGGTAACGGGTTAAAAGCGAATCTGTTGTTAAGTGAAATTGCTGAAAATGAGCAAGAGTCAACATCTGATGGCAGCAATATCGTTGAACTCCTCGGCGGCAGCCAGAAGTTTATTACCAGTCAGATTGCCGTGCCAACTGTGTTGAAACAGCAGGCAGACAGCCTTGCAAGTCAAGGGAAAACACCTTTATTCTTTGCACAGGATAAAACACTTCTTGGTATCATTGCGGTAGCGGACGTGATTAAGGAAGACAGCCCACAGGCGGTTCGCGAACTGCAAAATATGGGTATAAAAGTAGTTATGTTAACCGGCGACAATGAGCAGACAGCCAAAGCCATCGGTGCACAGGCAGGCGTGGATGAGGTCATTGCCGGTGTCCTTCCAGATGGCAAAGAAGCAGTGATCCGTAAGTTGAAACGCCAGGGCAAGGTTGCTATGGTGGGTGACGGCATCAACGATGCTCCAGCATTGACCAGTGCAGATATGGGTATCGCTATTGGCGCAGGTACAGACGTGGCGATTGATGCGGCAGACGTTGTTTTGATGAAGAGCAGACTCAGCGATGTGCCAGCGGCCATCCGTTTGAGCCGAGCCACTCTACGCAACATCAAACAGAACTTGTTCTGGGCATTTATTTATAACATCATCGGCATTCCGTTGGCAGCAGGAATCTGGATTCCAGTTTTTGGTCTGCAGCTCAATCCGATGATTGGCGCAGCCGCAATGAGCTTATCCAGCTTCTGCGTAGTAACCAACGCATTGCGACTGAACCTGTTTCGGATGTATGATGCAAGCAAAGATAAAAAACGAAAGATGCCAGAAACAGTTATCGCGGATGATGCAAAAGAATTGTTAGAGGACGTAAAGGAAGAAAAAGAATCGGAGGAAACAACTATGAAAAAAACAATGAAAATCGAAGGTATGATGTGCAAACACTGTGAAGCACATGTGAAAAAGGCGCTGGAAGCGTTAGAACAGGTAGACGAAGCGGTAACAAGCCACGAAGCAGGCACAGCAGTGTTAACACTGCATGGTGATGTTGCTGATGACATGCTGAAAGCAACCGTAGAAGCAGAAGGCTACACCGTAGTTGGGATTGAATAATCGCAAGCGATTGTTGAAAATGAAATAAAAGGACAAAATTGGGCGTGGAGATGAGAAAATCAATTTCCACGCCCAAAATAGTTGGTTGCACATATTTTTATTTGCGTTAAAATAATAGTATCTGCGAAAAGATTGGCAAGTCTGAAGTAGTGAAAGAGAGAAGTTTGAACAATGGGAAAAAGTGATATGCGAGACCTAACCACAGGTTCCGTAGCAAAAAAGTTGTATCGTTTTGCTTTGCCGATTATTTTTACAAACCTTTTGCAGGCAATTTATAACGTTGCAGATATGATTATCGTGGGACGATTTCTTGGTTCTACAGGCATGGCGGCCGTTAGTGTTGGCGGTCAGATTACTATGATCGTGCTGGTTGTCATCATGGCTTACTCCAATGCAGAGGCAGTCGTGGTAGGGCAGATGTCTGGCGCAGGAAATAAAGCGGGCATTGCCAGAGCGGCAAACAGCATGCTGGTGTTTGCGTTGATTGTCAGCCTGTGTCTGACTGCAGTAGTAATTGCTTTTTCCGGGCCGTTGCTTCACGGACTGAATGTAGAGACCAGGGCATTTGCAGACACGAGAAGCTATCTGATTGTTTATATGTGCGGTACGGTATTTGTGTACATATATAATGCGCTGTATGGCATGCTCAGGGGATTGGGCGAATCCACGGCGCCAATGATTTTTGCCATCATTTCTACGATTGTCAATCTGGTGCTGGATATTATATTTGTTGGATTTACACCGATGGGAACAGCAGGAGCGGCACTTGCCACTGTGATTTCACAGATTTTAAGTGTGGCGATGATGATTGTTTTCATTAAGAAAAAGATTACGGTGTTCCGATTCTCCAGAAAGGAATTCCGTATTGACAAACAGTGCCTTGGACAGTTGATTAAAGTTGGTCTGCCACAGATGTGTCAGTTTGTGCTGACCAATATTTCCTTTACCTTGATAGGTGCGTTGATTAATAGCTATGGCGTAGCCTCTGCGGCAGCAGCAGGTGCAGCCAATAAGATATACAACTTTGGTATTTTGCCAGGTCAGGCAGTGATGGCAGCGATCATTACGATGACGGCACAAAACATGCCAAACAAAAACTACAAGCG
>JAFUPY010000120.1 GCA_017472565.1 Eubacterium sp. | reverse complement strand
TTTTATAAAACACTAATATTTACCATGGTTTTGTTCTTGCAACCGAAATGCAGCGAAATTCTCCATCATTGTTTGCAGGATCACCTTCCTGATAAGGGCGGCATGCGCAGTAAAAATGATACAGCGCATCCTCATGCCAGATTACATAGGGCTTATGGGCATAGATGGAATCAATGGTTCCGGCAGCACCGATGGTCAGGATCGGCGCCGGAAATTTTGTCCAGTGATAAAGATCCTTGCTGACAGCAATTCCATCGCAGGCAGAAAGATTTCCCAGTCCATAATAAAACATTACCCACTGATCTTCTTTGGAATCATAAAATACCTGAGGATCACTGGCAAAAATACTGTCCCAGGAACCTTTATCTACAGGCAGTATCGGCTGATCAAAGGGGCGTGTCCAATGAATCAGGTCTTCTGACACGGCCATACCCGTCTGTTCGATCCAGCCTTCTGATTCTTTATCATCAGGAAGCCAGCCATCCTGGTCTCTGTTCTTTGCATTATAATACAGATAAAACTTGCCGTCATGCTCTACCAGATCTGCTTTGTACAGGCCGCCGCGTTCCCAGTCGGCGCCGTCTTTCCAGGAAAATACAGGCTCACCGTAAAAATGCCAGTCCATCAGAGATTCATCCTCTGTCCAGGCAAGACCGATTTCCGCCGATCCGGCTTCATAGCCTTCGTTGGGATAAGCGTGATACAAAAGCCAATATTTACCCTGCCATTTTTTTAATTTATTCCCACCGTAAAGATCACGGTCCATGAGAATTGTGGTAACAGCCATACCAACTTTATCCCATTCCATATTGGAACCTCTTTTTAAAATGGTTCCAACAGTCTCCCAGTGGAGCAGATCATCAGAAACCGCAAGTCCAGTCTGATATCCGGTTCCGTCAAAGCCGATATGAGTCATATAATAACGGCCGTTATGCTGAAAAACATGAGGACAATCCACAGCCTTGTAATTATAGGTACCCTGTACGCCGGAACCGGTCAGCACGGGTTTTCCGTATTTGTAGTTTGCAATGAGATGATCAATATTCATACCCTGAATCCTCCATAATCGCTTTTTTTTAACATAACATTGTCACTTTGCTGTGTCAATGTTGTTTCGATCATTTAAAGCTTTATGAAGTGAATTGAATTTAAGGATACCTGCCTGTATAATTAAGTAAAATAGGTAATTGCGAAACAAGTTCGCAATCATGATTCCAGACAGGGAAGAAATCCTGCATGGCAGGATTTCAAGAATAAACAGAAGCACCAAGGTTATTGGCGCACTTTAATAAGCCCTTCCGCTTTAGTTGAGTGGTAAGTCCTATGCAATCAGTGGCTTTAAGCTACGGATATATTCGTGATGATGGATTTTATCTGCGAGGACTACAGTTACTAACTGTGTAATACCAGCCAGAATCAAATCTGCATGCAATGTTTTTTCATTTTGAGTACGTCGTCCTGCAAGGCAGAGATTCTCTTTGATATGATTGATATCTCTTTCAACAACAGTTCGTATTTTGTAAGTGTCATCCCATTCTTTGGTTCCACGAATGACGCCGGGATATGCACGAAGATCCTTCTCGGGATAAATGTATACCATTCGTCCACAGGCGGATGTGGTACAGGGAGATTCACATTGGCACTCCCTATGATATTTACCGGTGGATTTATCACAGATCCATTTGACTTTGGGACACACGAACTTATATCTGGTTACTCCGCTGCGTAGCTTAGAGGTGCCTTCGTATTTCATAGGAAGAGAAGGATCATTTGGACAACAGGGGATGCCATTTACGTTGATTGTATAATCAACATTTTCAAGGTGAGATCGGGGATTTAAAGGTATGTAAGCTTTCTCAAAATGGCAGTTTTCTCCGAATGTATTACCGGAGAGCAGGTCTTTGTAAAGCTGAATGGTATCAAAGGCAGCATCACCAAGAAAAGTCTTTGGATTGATCAAAGGATGCTTTGCAAAGAAGTCTTTCAGGGTTGGGATAAGAAGCTTGGAGTCATGTGCACATTTGTCTTCGTCAGGAGAGTCAGACTTCTTTTCAATGACGATGTCAGGGTGAGAATCAAAAAAATCCTTGTTATAAAAGGAGATATGACGAATGATACCTAAACCATTGGTTATGATGCCGAACTTAAAGACATAACAGAAGTGTCCGTTGATATAAAGCTGTTTGATTTCGGGATTTGCTGCGGCATGTGAGGGCATATTACCATAAGCTGCCTTATAAGGATCGTAGTTTTTATCAAAGCCCATTGTTTTGGCATAAGCTTTTAGTTGTTTGATGATCCTGTTTGCGTATTTGGGATTGTTTTCAGTAACAAAAGCTTCAATACCTGAGGAATCAAAGATCGTCATATTTGCTATAGCAGGGTCAATGGCCTGACAGATTGGTTCCGTAAGGTCAACAAGGTTGTCAAACACGGATTGCAAGTCTTCCAGGAAATCCTGTTTGAAACGTGTGATTTTAGAAGCGTCAGGAACTTTGGAAAAACCACAAAACTCCCGTAAGGGTTTGGAGTAGTGGAGAAAAGTTAATAAAAGCTGGTCAGTGGGAATGGAAAAAATCCGTTGGATGATCAAAGCCCAGAGAAAAGCTTTTAAAGGGTATTTACGGGTTCTGCCCGTTAATGCATAGAAATGATTTCGAAATGAAATCGGAATAATATCATCAAGATCGATATGTTGTTCTAATAGAGACAGGAACGCAGGTTTGTCATTGTTAAATTTGTCCTGACAATCATGCAAAATATCTTCCACAGAAAGCTGTTTATATGGTATCATAGGTATCAGAATAACTCCTTTCTTGGGTGATGGTTAATGGTTTCTGGACAATTCTATTATACCATATCCGGTGAGGAGTTATTTGATTTTTAGAAACAAAAAATGCCGTATTTATGCGGCTTGTGGCGTTTCGCAAACGCCTAGGTAGAAACAAAGAATAATGAGGAGATAAATAATTATGAAAAAATACATTTCAGTTTTATTATCAATGTTTTGCATTTTGTCTCTTGTGGCATGTGGTAAAAAAGACACCTATGAAATAGAAATTTTAATTCCAGCTGGAAGTACAGAAGAATTTGTATATTCGGATGAAGAAATATGTCCAACCGGAAATAAAATAACAATCTCAGCTGGTGCCGGAATAGCCGATACAGAAGTGATTTTAAAGCCGGTTAATGAAACGTTAGAAACTGGATATGTGGCTGAATATTTAACTCAGGGAATGCCGGTAGAATTAGATGCTGTCAAAGGAGAATGGTTTAAAATTGGTGTAGCGATGCAAAACGATTCCGATAAAGGACCTATTGCAGTTTCAGTAGAAGTTGAAGGTGTCGAAGTCAGAATTGCAGACAAAGCTGAAGCAGCATTCCAAGCAATCATTCTTGAAATTCAAGATACTCATTATCTGGTAGAGCC
>JAFUPY010000119.1 GCA_017472565.1 Eubacterium sp. | reverse complement strand
TCCGGCATTGCTGCAGCAGAAGCCTTCCTAACCCAATTCGGCGGTGTGGATAGGGGAGATGCGGCAAAACAAGTAGTGAACAGAATTGGCAATCTATGAAGTTGGATAATCCATTTTTTGCATAAAATGTCTTGCTCTTTGTTGGAAATGGTTTTTAACAGTTTTTTCAGGATTGATTTATGTGAGGCCATATTATATAATAATCTATCATTGTTTTGAAATCTGCGCCAGAAATGAGGTAAACATATATGGAAGTTAAGTTTTCTCCTCCTGATATCAGCGAAAAGGAAATTCAGGCAGTAGCAGAAGCTCTGCGTTCCGGCTGGATCACGACTGGACCTAAGACAAAGGAACTGGAACGCCAGGTTGCTGCATACTGTGGTACTGAACGTGCGGTATGCCTGAACTCCCAAACTGCCTGTTCGGAAATGGCACTTCGTGTTTTGGGCGTTGGTCCCGGAGACGAAGTGATCGTCCCTGCCTACACATATACTGCATCTGCGTCTGTTGTGGACCATGTGGGTGCCAAGGTGGTTCTGGTTGATTGTCAGCCCGATTCTTTGGAAATGGACTACGACCAGGTTGAGGCAGCAATTAACGAGAAAACAAAGGTTATCATCCCTGTTGACCTGGGCGGTATACCCTGTAACTATGACCGTATTTTTAAAATTGTAAACGGAAAGCGGCACCTGTTCCATGGCCATACACCGATCCAAAAAGCAATCGGCCGTGTAATTGTTCTGGCAGATACCGCCCACGCCTTGGGTGCAAAATGGCATGGAAAGCCTGTTGGCAGCATCGCAGACTTTTCTGCGTTTTCTTTCCATGCGGTAAAGAACCTGACCACAGCAGAAGGCGGCGCGCTGACATGGAGAAATAATCCTGAGATTGACAATGATGATATTTATCAGCATTTTCAGCTGATGTCCCTGCATGGTCAGTCCAAGGACGCGTTGGCCAAAACACAGTTGGGGGCATGGGAATATGACATTGTGGGACCCTGGTATAAATGCAATATGACAGATGTTGCAGCTGCAATGGGCCTGGCACAGATGGAGCGATACTCTGATCTGCTTGCACGGCGCAAAGAAATCATCCGGCGTTACGATGAAGCATTTAAGCCTCTGGGTGTTGAGGTTCTGAACCATTATACCG
This sequence comes from Eubacterium sp., assembly GCA_017472565.1. Taxonomy (GTDB): domain Bacteria; phylum Bacillota; class Clostridia; order Lachnospirales; family Lachnospiraceae; genus Brotonthovivens. Next base: position 3,756 of record JAFUPY010000119.1, on the reverse strand, counting down.
ACGAGTATACGTCTTCCGGACATCTGTATATTACACGCGTACCCGGAATTACCCCCAAGCAGAGAAACCAGATTATTACCAGAATGGCAGAATTGGATGTGGCCTGTAATGTGCATTATAAGCCTCTGCCTATGCATACTGCTTATATCAACATGGGTTATGACATTAAGGATTTCCCCAACGCTTATGCCATGTTTGCAAATGAGATCACACTTCCACTGCATACCTGTCTGACGGACGAGCAGATTGCGTATGTTATTGAATGTTATACATCGATACTGAAAGAATATATAAAATGATATTGAGAAAATGGGAAGAGTTACCGGAGCAGCTCCGTACGGATGCAGTTCGGCCATATTACGACAGCCTGGAGAAAAAGAAAGTGTCTTTGGTGCTTAAGCGCCTGTTTGACATTGTAGTTTCCTCGATTATGCTTGCAATTTTGTGGCCTGTTTTTCTGTTACTGGCTGTAGCAATAAAGCTTGACTCACCAGGCCCTGTTTTTTATCGACAGGTGCGAGTCACGCAGTATGGGCAGGAATTTCGGATTTTTAAGTTCCGTTCCATGGTGAGTAATGCAGATAAAGTTGGTGCCCAAGTTACTGTAAGTGGCGACTCCCGGGTGACCAGAGTGGGAAGAATTATCCGAAACTGCCGCCTGGATGAGTTGGGACAGCTGATCGATGTTCTGCGTGGCACTATGACGTTTGTTGGAACCCGTCCGGAAGTCCCGAAGTATGTTGCGGAGTATACGCCCGAAATGATGGCAACGCTGTTACTGCCTGCCGGTGTTACTTCGTTGACCAGCATTATGTACAAGGACGAGAGCCGTCTGCTGGATGGTGCTGCAGATGTTGATAAAGTGTATATTGAGTCTGTTCTGCCCGGAAAAATGCATTATAATCTTAAAGGAATTATGGATTTTAGCTTTTGGGGCGACATTAAACTTATGTTTATGACCGTTTTTGCCATGTTGGGTAAGGAATATACTGTGTAAGACGAGGACATAGAAAAAGGAGAAATAATATTCATGAAAGATGGACTTGTATCCATAATCATGCCAACTTACAACTGCGGCCGTTTTATTGTGGAAACGATCTCGTCCATTCAGAACCAGACATATGAGAATTGGGAAGTTGAGATCGTGGATGATTGTTCTACAGACGACACCAAGGAGATTGTGGAAGAACTTGCGAAAAAGGACAGCCGAATCCACTATACTTGCCTGGAAATCAATTCGGGTGCTGCAGTGGCAAGAACGGAAGCAATGAAGCTTGCGCAGGGCGAATATATGGCATTCTGTGATAGTGATGATCTTTGGATGCCGGATAAACTGGAGCGACAGCTGGCATTTATGCAGGAAAACAATTATGCTTTCTCCTGCACAGCCTATGAGCAAATTGATGAGCAGAGTAAAAGCCTGAACCGGGTCATTAAAACCGTGAGAAAGACGGACTACAACCGTCTGCTTCTGGATTGCCCGGTTGGCAATTCTTCTGTTATGTACCATGTTGGTACCATGGGTAAGTTTGAAGTACCCAATATCCGCAAGCGAAATGATGATGCACTTTGGCTAACAATGCTGAAAAAGGAAAAGTACATCTGGGGAATGCCGGATGTGCTGATGCGTTATCGGATCCGGAAAAATTCGATTTCCAGCAATAAACTGGCAGTCATTAAGTATCATTGGATCCTGTACCGGGAGATTGAACATCTGAGCGTTTTTCGCTCTGTTTTCCATATCTGCTGGTGGTGTTTTTTGAAAGTCTTTAGAATCAAGTAATTTGAGGAGACGCTTATGCGTAAAGTTGCGGTTTGTGGTCATTTTGGTTTTGGAAAGACCCTACTGAATGGCCAAACAATAAAAACGAAAGTTATCGCAACGGAATTGATAGAGAAACTGGGATCAGACGATGTAATGACGATCGACACTCATGGAGGGTTGTTGCGCTTAGTTTGCTCCATTATCTCTTCGGTTACGGCGATGTTCACTTGCTGGAATATGGTTATTTTACCCGCACACAATGGTGTACGGGTGCTTGGCCCAATTTTAGCGTTTTTTCGTATGTTTAGCCGCTGTAAGTTGCATTATGTGGTGATTGGCGGCTGGCTGCCGCAACTGTTGGGAGACAAACCGTACCTTGCTAGAGCCCTAAAAAAATTTGATGCAATTTATGTAGAAACTACTATCATGCGGAAGCGTCTAGAAGAAATGGGCTTTGATAATGTGGTTTTTATGCCCAATTGCAAAAAGCTGGATATTTTATCCAATTCGGAGCTGACCTGTTATGATACTGCCCCGTTTCCTTTGTGTACCTTTTCGCGCGTTATGGAGGAGAAGGGAATTGAGGATGCAGTTGATGCAGTTATGCAGATCAATCAGCGATATGGCAAAACCATGTATACCCTTGACATATATGGTCCAGTAGATCCTGCTTATAAAGAACGTTTTGATTCCCTTCAGGAGGCGTGGCCGGCGTATATTCGTTACCGTGGATGTGTGGAGTTTGATAAAAGTGTAGATGTGTTAAAGAATTATTTTGCTCTTTTATTTCCTACGCATTTCTTCACGGAAGGTATCCCCGGATCTATCATTGATGCTTATGCAGCAGGTGTGCCGGTTATCAGCGCCCAGTGGGAGAGTTGTCAGGATATCGTGGACCAAACGACAGGATTTAGGTTCCCTTTTAACGATCAGAGGGCGTTTGTGCAACATCTGGAAAAGATTGCTAAGGATCCAAATGCTGTTTTAGAGAAAAAGACTGCATGCTTAGCCAAGGCGGCTGATTATCTGCCATGTAATGTAATTAACATTTTAATAAACAATTTGAAACAATAAAAAATCTTTCGGCATAAAATGCAGATTGAGGCTAAATTATGAAAAGGTTACTTTGCTTGACTGCTGGGATGAATGCTGGTGGGGCAGAAACATTCTTGATGAAAGTATATCGGAGATTGGACAGAAGCAAATATCAAATGGATTTTTGTGTAACAGTTTCCGAGAATTACTATGCAGAAGAAATCAAATCTCTGGGTGGAAAAATTTATGTTATTCCTCCGAAATCGAAAAAACCATTTGCCAATTTCAATGGCATTCGCAGGATTGTTAAAGAAAATGGTTATGATTGCGTGATCCGCGTCTGCGAGAATTCTCTTGCTGTTTTAGATTTGCTTGCAGCCAAGGCAGGTGGTGCGCGTCGTCTTATTATGCGTTCAAGTAATGCAAATTCTGCGGGTAGAATGGTACGCATCCTACACAAACTGTTTTCTTTTTTACCCAAGTATATTCCTGATGTAAAACTGGCACCTTCGACTTTGGCTGCGGAATACACTTTTGGAAAAGGTTGTGTTGATAGAGGAGATGCAACCTTGTTGATGAATGGTCTGGATGTACGGTACTTCCGGTTTGATGAGCATATCCGCTGTGAAAAAAGGGCTGAATTGGAGCTGGAGAATCGATTGATTGTCGGACATGTTGGGCGTTTCTCTGACCAGAAGAACCATGACTTTCTGATCGATGTTTTTTATGAGATATATAAGCGACAGCCTGATGCAGTCCTGCTGCTGGTTGGTAAGGGAGAGAATCAGGACAAAATAAAACAGAAAGTGCAGAATCTCGGTATATCTGAGTCTGTTCGTTTTCTTGGAGTTAGATCAGATGTTAACCATCTCCTTCAGGCAATGGATGTATTTGTCTTTCCATCCTTGTATGAGGGAATGCCAAATACAGTAATTGAGGCGCAGGCAACTGGTTTG
>JAFUPY010000015.1 GCA_017472565.1 Eubacterium sp. | reverse complement strand
GCCTTACAAGCAGAGGGTCACAGGTTCGAGCCCTGTAGGTCCCATTGAAATGCCGGCGTGGCGGAACTGGCAGACGCGCAGGACTTAAAATCCTGTGGTGGCAACATCGTACCGGTTCGATTCCGGTCGCCGGCATTTATCATATAAGCGCATCCAAATGGATTGGCGTTTTTTATTACTATGTGTGTGTAGCTCAGCTGGATAGAGCACTTGGCTACGGACCAAGGTGTCGGGAGTTCGAATCTTCTCACGCACGTACTTAAAAAGTCCTGAATTTTCAGGACTTTTTTTGATAGGGAGATTCACGGAGAATGTGTCAAGAATGCGTTAAGACACATTCTTTTTTTACAAAAAACTATGCTATAATAAAAAAGAAAAATATGCTTCAGAAAAAGAACATTTTTATACCATTGGGGGTACAATCTCCCATCTGGTATACGCTCCGCGAGGATTGAATAACGATTCAAAGGAAGTAAATCAAATGCTTAGAACAATAGAAAAAGTTACAACCATATATTTCAGTCCTTGTGGCAATGCAGAAAAAATAGCGAAGGTAATTGCAGACAGATTTGGGAAAAACCTGCAGATTCCTGTAACTTACGTAGATGTTACATTGCCAGAGAATCGTACGGAGACACTGTATTTTGCACATAGTGACTTAGTGGTGTTTTGTGTGCCTGTTTATGCGGGAAGAATTCCAAACAAGATTTTACCAGCTGTTCAGAGTCTGTTTTTAGGAAATCAGACAATGGTGGTTCCGATAGTAACTTTTGGCAATCGGAGTTTTGATAGCGGGTTGAAAGAGTTGTGTTTTGAGTTGAATAAGAATGATTTTTTACCGGTAGGTGCGGCAGCTTTTGTATCAGAACATTCTTTTAGCGCAGATCTTGCAGCGGGCAGACCAGATGAGGCAGATGTTGCTATGATGCATGAGTTTGCGGATACTGTCATGGAAAAGATAAAGAAAGCGCAGGATAGTTGCCCGTTGGATGTACAAAAAATTTTCCTGGATATCGACCAAATTCCTGGAAATTATCCGTTAGACCGTTATTATACGCCGCTTGGCACAGATGGAAAACCAGCCATATTTTTAAAAGCAAAACCAAAGACAGATTTGAAAAGCTGTGTAAAGTGTGGTGTATGTACAAGCAACTGTCCAATGGGAGCTATTGTACAGGAAAATCCTTACAATGTAACAGGGATTTGTATCAAATGCCAGGCTTGTATTAAGAAATGTCCAAATGGAGCAAAATATTTTGATGATGAAGCATTTTTATCTCATGTAAAAATGTTGGAAGAAACATATACAAGAAAAGCAGAGTCTTTCGTGTTCTTATAAGTTTACGAATTTGTTTAGAAGGAATTGTCACTATGTTTGGAAAAGAAAAAATTGTGACAACTACATATCAGATGCAGATAGAAGCTATGGAGCCTTGTAAAATTGCCTTGGTATCGGATCTGCATGATCATCCTGGTGATAGGGCGGCATCCATCCTTGCGCAGGAGCAACCAGATTTGATCTTGGCGGCAGGAGATATCGTGGAGCGCTGTACCTATGGAGAGAGCGAATATACCAAGGATATTATGAACAAATATCAAGGTATTGTGAATGACGGAAGTCTGCGATATAAGCTTTCACGCACCTTGCTTCGGGCGGGAGAAGTTCTGCACAAAAAGAATAGTGTCTTGTGCGGCGGATTGCCTTTTCTTGAAAAAATCGCGGCGATCGCTCCTCTATATTACGGGCTTGGAAACCATGAGTGGTATTTTTATCCGGAGGACAGGGCGTTTTTTGCAGCGCATAACATTACATTGCTGGATAATGCAGATGTTTACACAGATGGCGTACGGATTGGCGGTCTTTCTACCCGCTATGACCTGGATTGGTTAAAGGCTTTTGCTAAAAAGCAGGGTCCAAAGCTCTTAATCTGCCATCATCCGGAATACTATTTTCGTCACATCAAAGGAACAGAATGGGACACCTTTGATCTGATTGTATCCGGACATGTGCATGGTGGGCAGTGGCGCATTGCCGGACAAGGTGTCCTGGCTCCGGGACAGGGATTTTTCCCTAGATATACGTATGGCGTGCATGAACATAAATTGGTAATTGGAACGGGATTGTCCAATACAGCCAGCGTGCCACGCTGGGGGAATCCGATGGAAGTAGTAATGATAGAAATTAATCATACAAAAACAAATTATTAAGGTTAAAAATCGACATAGGAAAACAAAAATATAAGAATTGTAATTTGTCTACTCCTCCGCAACCTTTTCATAATGCTTTTTTTGCCGTTTGTTTCGATCTGAAAACTCAAAGGAAATAATCAGCATCGCGAACACAGTAAGTGCAATACCCACAATATAGAATGCATAGTCGTGCAGTGCCAGTGTTACATCGAAGAAGTCGATAAACACGGTTCCCAGGATGTTGAATATGATGTGCAGGATGATGGAGTGTTTAATGCTGTGACCTTTTTTGCATACCCATCCAAGGAAAAGCCCCATGGTGAATGCGTACAGACCCTGCACGATATTCAGGTGCATGATTCCAAACAATGCTGCCTGGAAGATGTTAGCCGCCCAAAATGGAAGCCACTGTCTGGCAAATCGCATGGTGAGACCACGGAAGGCCAGTTCTTCGCCGATTGGGGCAAGGAGCAGTGCGTACACTGCAAGGATCCATGTCATCTGGTCGTATCCAGTGGTATTCATCAGCTCTGTGTAATTAGCCATCAGTTCTGGGAATGCCCATCCGATGGTGTTGGCAACCAGCTGAGCGACATACTGCAGACCAAACCCTAAGAAAACTAATCCGATGATGACCTGAAATGAGATGCCGGACCAATATTTTCTTGGTTTGCTTCGCAGTGGACGTACAAATACCCGGCGATACCAGATAGAGAACAGAGCGATAACGATAATGCCCATAATCATGGATGATATCTGCAGGTAGTTGGCGTCAGAGGCCAGCTTGTCCATGTATGTGAAAATGTTTGTGTCTATTGTGCCTGAACTCATAGCTCTGGCAGTAAATGCAATGGATGTTATGATAGTCACAACAACATTGATTGCCAGAAAAAAGATGAACGGCAGAAAACTCTGGAAAAAGGAACCAGCTTTTTTCATTACAAAACCTCCCAGGAACGCAAAATATTTCTGTTCCAATCGTAGAAAACATAATGGTTAGTATGTTCTGTTTTCTATCCGTAATGTTACCATATCTGGAATTTTGAAACAATGTATGAAACATAAAAGAAAATGAAGATTTTATTAACAAGAAATGTTATAATAAATTATTATGTCCAAAAGCGAGGAAATCCAAATGGCTTTTACACATCTTCATGTCCATACCGAATACAGTTTGCTGGATGGTTCCAACAAGATAAAAGAATACGTGGCCCGGGTAAAAGAGCTTGGGATGAACAGCGCTGCGATTACCGATCACGGCGTTATGTTTGGCGTGATTGATTTTTATCGGGAAGCCAAGGCTGCCGGCATCAATCCAATTCTGGGCTGTGAAGTGTATGTTTCTCCGGGTTCTCGTTTTGACCGGGAAAAGATTGGACAGGGAGATGACCGTTATTATCATCTGGTTCTTCTGGCAGAAAATAATGTGGGATATGGCAATCTGATGAAGATTGTTTCCAAGGGTTTTACGGAAGGTTATTACTACAGACCTCGTGTTGACATGGAAGTATTGGAAGCGTATCACGAGGGTATCATTGCATTAAGTGCCTGTCTGGCGGGTGAGGTGCAGCGAGGTCTGCTGCGTGGACAGTACGATGTGGCCTGTGACACCGCCCGCAGATTGAAAGCTTGCTTTGGCAAGGGTAATTTTTTCCTGGAACTGCAGGATCATGGGATTCCAGATCAGGCGCGAGTGAATCCACAGTTGATTCGTATGAGCCGGGATCTGGACATTCCGCTGGTTGCCACCAACGATGTGCATTACACCTATGCAGATGACGTGGAACCACACGATATTCTTCTCTGTATCCAGACGGCAAAAAAGCGGGATGACGAAAATCGTATGCGTTACGAAGGCGGTCAATACTATGTTAAGTCTGAAGACGAGATGAAGGAAGTGTTTCCATATGCACTGGAAGCGTTGGAAAATACTCAGAAAATTGCAGATCGCTGTCATGTTGAGATTGAGTTTGGCGTGACAAAGCTGCCTAAATTCGATGTTCCAGCTCCATATGATTCTTGGGGATATTTGAATAAATTGTGCTACGAAGGATTGGAGCGTCTTTATGGTCAGACCACAGATGCAGATTTGTCTGATACCACAAAAGCACATGATGTATCGATGGATACTTTGAAGGAAAAGCTTTCCTATGAATTAAATGTTATTAAAAATATGGGCTATGTTGATTATTTCCTGATTGTTTGGGATTTTATTCGTTATGCCCGAGAACACGATATTATTGTCGGTCCTGGCCGAGGCAGTGCGGCGGGCAGTCTGGTTGCCTATACCTTGGGTATCACCCAGTTGGATCCGGTGCGCTACAGCCTGCTGTTTGAGCGTTTTTTAAATCCAGAGCGAGTTTCCATGCCTGATATCGACGTGGACTTCTGCTTCGAACGCCGTCAGGAAGTGATCGACTATGTAGTGGAAAAATATGGCAAGGATCGAGTGGTGCAGATTGTTACCTTTGGTACCTTTGCAGCCCGTGGTGTTGTCCGCGATGTTGGCCGTGTTATGGATCTGCCATACGCATTTTGTGACAGTATCGCCAAGATGGTTCCAAACGAACTTGGCATTACGATAGAGAAAGCGCTGGTTATGAATGCAGAGCTCCGTGGACTCTATGAGACAGACCCACAGGTAAAAGAACTGATTGATCTTTCCAAACGTATTGAAGGTTTGCCAAGACACACCTCCATGCATGCGGCAGGGGTCGTGATCAGTCAGAAGGCGGTGGATGAGTATGTGCCATTGTCCCGCGCATCCGACGGTTCCATTACCACCCAGTTTACCATGACTACATTGGAAGAACTGGGACTTTTGAAGATGGATTTCCTGGGGCTTCGTACATTGACGGTAATTCAAAATGCGGCTCGTTTTGCGGAAGAAAGCTATGGTGTGAAGCTGGATATGGATCGGATTGATTACAACGATCCAAAGGTGTTGGCTTCTATTGGTACTGGCAGAACCGAAGGTGTATTCCAGTTGGAAAGTGCTGGTATGAAGAACTTCATGAAGGAGTTAAAACCAAGGAGTCTGGAAGATATTATTGCGGGTATTTCTCTGTATCGTCCGGGTCCGATGGATTTTATTCCAGCCTATATTAAGGGAAAAAATAATCCTGATCAGATTACCTATGACTGTCCACAGTTGGAGCCGATTCTTGCTCCGACTTATGGCTGTATTGTGTATCAGGAACAGGTTATGCAGATCGTACGAGATCTGGCGGGCTATACCCTTGGACGAAGCGACCTGGTGCGTCGTGCCATGTCCAAGAAAAAAGCTTCTGTGATGGAGAAGGAACGCCAGAATTTTGTGTACGGCAATCCGGAGGAAGGTGTGCCTGGCTGTATTGCCAACGGCATTTCAGAAGCGGTTGCCAATAAGATTTACGATGAGATGACAGACTTTGCAAAGTATGCGTTTAACAAGTCTCATGCGGCAGCGTATGCCGTTGTTTCTTATCAGACTGCGTATTTGAAATATTATTATCCGGTGGCGTTTATGGCGGCACTTATGACCTCGGTTATGGATAATACCGCCAAGGTTTCTGAATACATCATGACCTGCAGACAGATGGGCATCCAGTTGCTGCCGCCAGACATCAATGAAGGTGTGGCAGGATTTTCCGTATCCGGCAATGCCATCCGCTATGGACTGTCTGCCATCAAGAGCATTGGCCGTCCAATGATTGCAGCACTGATTGAAGAACGTAAGGAGCGTGGATCATTTACCACACTGAAAGATTTTGCAGAGCGTATGTCCGGCAAGGATCTGAATAAACGTGCGGTGGAAAACTTTATCAAAGCCGGCGCCCTGGATGGATTTGAAGGCAATCGTAAGCAGCTGATGCAGGTGTATGGTGCGGTCATGGATTCTGTTTCCAGAGAAAAGAAGACTTCCATGGCTGGGCAGATGAGCCTGTTCGATCTGGTTTCCGAGGAGGATAAAAAGGACTTTGCTATTCAGCTTCCGGACGTAGAAGAGTTTGAAAAAGAAGAACTTCTTTTTATGGAAAAGGAAGTGCTGGGCGTGTATATCAGCGGGCATCCTTTGGAAGAATATGAAGAAAAGTGGCGGAAAAACATCACAAAAGTAACCTCTGATTTTTACGTGGACGAAGAGACCAATCTTCCGCACGTAACAGATGGAGAGATTGTTATGGTGGGCGGCATGATTACCGAGCGTACCATCAAATACACCAAAAATAATAAAACAATGGCATTTTTGACGGTGGAGGATCTGGTCGGCACGGTGGAAATTCTTGTGTTTCCACGGGATTATGAGCGTTACAACCATTTGATGCAGATGGATCAGAAGATTTTTGTTAAGGGTCGCGTATCTGTAGAAGAGGAAAAAAATGGCAAGCTGATCTGTGAAAAGATTTACTCTTTTGATGAGGCAAAGAGAGAACTCTGGCTGCAGTTTGAGACCATGGATGAGTACGAGCAGACATGGACAAAGATCAAGCCGATTTTGGATAATTCCGATGGTGCAGATCAGGTAATTATCTATCTTTCATCCCTGAAAGCCATGAAAAAATTGGGTCAAAATTGTACAGTTTTGGCGGATTCTGACCTGGTTCGTGTATTAAAACAGATACTTAGTGAAGAAAATGTCAAAGTCGTGGAAAAGTCCATTGAAAATTTGAGCAAAAGAGGGTAAACTAAGGGCTGATATAGGTTCCGCAATCGTTTGCGTTTCATGCGAACAGGAAGGAGCAGGGAATAAATAATGGCAGGAGGTTGTCATGGGAAACGAAATTAAAACAATTGGCGTATTAACAAGCGGCGGCGATGCCCCAGGCATGAATGCTGCAATCCGTGCGGTCGTTCGCCAGGCCATTTCAAATGGAAAAAAAGTTAAAGGTATCAAGAGAGGCTATGCCGGTCTCCTTGCAGAAGAAATCATAGATATGGAAGCAAAAGATGTGTCCGATACCATCCAGCGTGGTGGCACGATCCTTCAGACAGCCCGCTGTCCTGAGTTCAAGGAATTAAAGTACCAGATCAAAGCCGCTGAGATTTGCCGCAAGCACGGCATCGACGGTATCGTTATCATTGGTGGTGACGGTTCTTTCCGCGGCGCACAGGCATTGGCAGCACAGGGTATCAACACTATCGGTATTCCTGGAACCATCGACTTGGATATCGTATGTACAGACTATACCATCGGTTTTGACACAGCGGTAAACACAGCCATGGAAGCCATCGACAGAATCCGTGATACATCCACTTCTCATGAACGTTGCAGTATCATCGAAGTTATGGGAAGAAGTGCTGGTTACATCGCTCTTTGGTGTGCCATTGCAAATGGCGCAGAAAAAGTGCTGCTGCCTGAAAAATACGATTATGATGAACAGAAGATCGTTGATAACATTATCAACAATCGTAAGATGGGCAAAAAGCATTATATCATCATCAATGCAGAGGGTATTGGCCATTCTGCAAGCCTTGCAAGACGTATCGAGGCAGCAACAGGCATGGAAACACGTGCGACCATTTTAGGTCACATGCAGCGTGGTGGACGTCCAACCTGTAAAGACCGGGTATTTGCATCTACAATGGGCGCATATGCTGTAGATATTCTCTGCGAAGGCAAGTCCAAACGTATCGTAAGCTATCGCGAAGGTCAGTTCGTGGATGATGATATTGACGAAGCACTGGCAATGGAAAAGACGATTTCCGAGTATCAGTATAAAATAGCGAGAAACCTTGCCATCTAAAAGTTATGACTGAGAACCAACCAAAGGTTGTTTCTCAGTCATTTTTTTGATACGATAATAGGAGTGAAAAAAGGAGACCATCAGCATGATCACAAGCACATCCAATCAGCAGGTAAAAAACCTGGTTCAGTTACAAAAGAAAGGAAAAGCAAGACGGGAACAAGGACAGTTCATCGTGGAGGGAATCCGTATGTTTGCAGAGATTCCGGATGCATGGATTCAACAGGTCTATGTTTCTGAGACGTTTCTTTTAAACAATCCAGACAAGCTTTTTGGGAAAACATATGAGGTGTTGGCGGACAAGGTGTTTGAATATGTATCGGATACCAAGACGCCCCAAGGAGTGCTTGGTGTGGTAAAAATGCCGGCGTATACAAAAAAGGATCTTTTGACGGCAGCAGATGGCAGAGCACCACTGGTGTTATTGCTGGAGAATATTCAGGATCCGGGCAATCTTGGAACCATGTTTCGAAGTGGAGAAGGTGCTGGTGTGACCGGCATCATTATGGATAAGACCACTGTAGATATTTTTCATCCGAAGACCGTGCGTTCTACTATGGGTGGTATTTACCGTGTGCCGTTTATCATTGTGGATGATATTAAGGAGGGAATTCGGCTTTTGCAGGAGCATAGGATCAGGATCTATGCAGCTCATTTGAAGGAAAGCTGCTGTTATGATGAACCGGACTATACAACAGGCTGTGGCTTTTTGATTGGCAATGAAGGGAATGGGCTTACTGACGAAACTGCTGAGATGGCGGATCAGTATATTCGCATCCCAATGGGTGGAAAGCTGGAGTCCCTGAACGCCTCAGTGGCAGCGTCTCTGCTGATGTACGAGGCCAATCGCCAAAGACGCAATTGCGTATAAAAAAGAAGAAGTCAGAAAGAAATTTTGGGAGAACAAGAATGTTTCGATTATGGGTCAAGATATTTAAGGACAATCGAATGTTAAAAGACACCACGATTTGTGATGATACAGATGACACCCGCACCCACAAGATTTTCAATGCCATAGATCAGGCCTGCTACGAGTTTGATCTGGGCAAGCCGATGTGGCTGGACAGCACCATTGCAGAGTTCAAGCGGCACGCAAAGGCAAGATTTTATCAGGACAATTTTGTGGAAGAGATTCCCTTTGATTACCTGGAAATTCATGTGATCGAGGAAGATGGATGGTAAGCCAAAGCGGAGGTATCAAGGCGATTTATATGCAAGTTGAATATGAAAGATGCATATGAAAGATGAATATAGAAGATGAATATAGAGGGACAGATTATGGAAGGTGAAACAAGAAGACTTAATATTATACAGATGCTTTCAAATAGCGACAGACCGATGTCTGGCACAGAGCTTGCCAAAACATTTGGCGTAAGCAGACAGGTAATCGTGCAGGATATTGCCCTGCTTCGTGCCATTGACAAAAACATTTTAAGCACCAACAAGGGATATGTGCTGTACAATCCGCAGACTGGATTTTCCAAGGCAAAGCGCTCCTTTGCAGTATATCATACCGATGCCCAGATTGCGGACGAACTGTACACCATGGTGGATTATGGCGGAACCGTACTGGATGTGGTTGTGGAGCATGATGTTTATGGACAGATTACCGCAGATCTGTTGTTGAAAAAGCGTGTGGATGTGGATGAGTTTGTGCGGAAACTCCACGCTAATCAGGCTAAACCATTGAAGGAACTGACAGGGGGCTACCATATTCATACGGTAGAGGCAGAATCGGAAGCGGTTCTGGATGATGTGGAACAGGCATTGCAGAAAAAGGGGTATTTGAAAGCATTATAAACCAGACGGTTGCTGTTTACAAAAAGAATGGATTCTAAAAACTTTATGAAATCTCGTGGAAAGCTGCCCTTTTTTCGGGAAAATCTGCTATGATATGAGTAGAGTTGCAAAACAACGGCGGCACTGCAGGTCAGAACCGTTTTTCAACTTGAGAAAGTTGCAACCAGGAGGAGTAGCATATATGCAGTCTCATATTATGAAAGAGGGGGTTGACAGTTGGGAGAGTGCCATGTTCCTTTATCGCTCAGCGATGAAGATTGTCACTACAAAACTGGAGATTCTAAACGACGAGTTCCAACACATACATAAATATAATCCAATTGAATATGTAAAGTCCAGATTGAAAACACCGGAAAGTATCGTGAAAAAGCTGAAACGCAACGGCTTTGATTCCAGTATGGAAAACATGATTGAGTACATCAATGATATTGCAGGTGTAAGACTGGTGTGTTCTTTCACATCCGATATCTATCGTCTGGCAGAGATGATCAAAAAGCAGCGAGATTTTAAAGTGTTTGCTGTAAAGGATTATTTGGAACAGCCAAAGCCAAGTGGTTATCGAAGCTATCATCTGTTGGTTTCTGTTCCTGTTGAGACCAGTACCGGTGTAGTAGAGGTAAAAGTAGAGATTCAGATTCGTACCATCGCCATGGACTTCTGGGCCAGTCTGGAACACAAGATTTATTACAAATTTGAAGGCAATGCGCCAGAATACATCAGCAAGGATCTGCAGGAATGTGCAGCTATCATGTCTGATTTGGATGCAAAAATGCTGTCTCTGAATGAGGCGATTTTAGAGGCGCAGACAATCAAGGAATAAGAATGTATAACAGAAGAGACAAAATTAAGGAGCGTCCGTTTGGACGCTCCTATACTATTTCTAAATCTCAACGTTAGAAGAATTCAGATACTTCTCCTGTTCCGGAGTCAATGTATCAATCTCAATTCCAAGGAAGTGAAGTTTTCTTCTTGCTACTTCCATATCCACTTCTTTTGGTACGTTGATCAGTTTTTCGGTCAGGTTTTTTGCATTTTCTACCAGATATTTTGCACTGAGAGCTTGGATAGCAAAACTCATATCCATGATTTCTGCTGGATGTCCATCTCCGGCTGCCAGGTTGACCAGACGGCCTTCTGCAAGCACGTAGATCCACTGTCCTTCGGAAATCTTGTAGCCTACGATATTTTTTCGCTGTTCGATTCTGTCTAATGCGATTTCACGCAGACGTTTCATGTCGATTTCCACATCGAAGTGACCAGCGTTACAAAGGATGGCACCATTTTTCATCACTTTGAAGTCTTCTTCGGCGATAACACCGGCACAGCCGGTTACTGTTACGAAGAAGTCACCGATTTTTGCTGCTTCATTCATTGGCATTACGTCAAAACCATCCATAACCGCTTCAATTGCTTTTACAGGGTCAATTTCTGTTACGATTACTTTTGCGCCAAGGCCCTTGGCACGCATTGCCACACCTTTTCCACACCAGCCGTAACCAGCAACAACAACATATTTGCCGGCAACAATCAGGTTAGTTGTACGGTTGATACCGTCAAAAACAGACTGACCGGTACCGTAACGGTTATCAAAAAGATGCTTGCAGTCTGCATTGTTAACCAGAACCATTGGGAATTTCAGCTCGTTGTTGTTTGCCATAGCAATCAGACGAATGATACCAGTTGTTGTTTCTTCGCAACCGCCAATAACGTGCTGGATTCTTTCTGGCATTTTTGTGTGAAGCATATTTACCAGGTCACCACCGTCATCAATGATGATATTACAGTTGTTTTCTAATACCATTGTGATGTGGCGTTCGTATTCTTCTGGTGTGCAGTCATACCATGCAAAAACATTTAAGCCGTCAGCAACCAAAGCTGCTGCAACGTCATCCTGTGTGGAAAGTGGGTTACTTCCTGTGATGAACATTTCCGCACCGCCAGCGGCAAGCACCTTGCAAAGGTAAGCGGTTTTTGCTTCTAAGTGGATAGACAGGGCAACACGAATGCCTGCAAATGGTTTGGATACAGAAAATTCTTCCTCAAGGCTGCGAAGCAGAGGGCAGTTTTTCTTCACCCAGTCAATTTTATGTGCTCCGGATGGAGCAAGGTTAATATCTCTAATTTCGCTCATGGAAACCTCCT
>JAFUPY010000014.1 GCA_017472565.1 Eubacterium sp. | reverse complement strand
GTGAAGTATTCTCCAACCTGCTGTCCAACATCGTAGCTAACCCCATCGGTTCCATGGTAAACGCTAACTACCTGGGTATTCTGTTCTGGGCTGTAATCTTTGGTCTGGCTCTGAAAAAATCCAATGATACAACAAAGAAAGCACTGAACGATTTCTCTGAAGCAGTTACATTTGCTGTTAGAACTGTAATTTCCTGCGCTCCCTTCGGTATCCTGGGTCTGGTATTCACAACAGTATCCGAAAATGGTCTGGGTATCTTCACAGAATACGGTAAAGTACTAGCAGTTCTGGTTGGCTGCATGGCTTTCGTAGCTCTGATCCTGAACCCCATTATCGTATGGACACAGATCAAATCCAATCCCTACCCCCTGGTAGGCAAATGTCTGAAAGATTCCTTCATCACAGCATTCTTTACAAGATCCTCTGCTGCTAACATTCCTGTTAACATGACACTGTGTGAAGAACTGGGTCTGGACGAAGACAACTACTCCATCTCCATCCCTCTGGGTGCAACAATCAACATGGCTGGTGCTGCTATCACAATCACAGTTATGACTCTGGCTTGTGTAAACACACTGGGTATGGAAGTGCCTCTGGCAATGAAAGTTCTGCTGTCCTTCGTAGCAGCTATCTCCGCATGTGGTGCTTCCGGCGTAGCTGGTGGTTCCCTGCTGCTGATCCCTCTGGCATGCTCCCTGTTCGGTATTTCCAACGACATCGCTATGCAGGTTGTAGGTATCGGTTTCATCATCGGTGTAATTCAGGACTCTTGCGAAACAGGTCTGAACTCTTCTACAGACGCACTGTTCACAGCTGCTGCTGAATTCCATGATATGAAAGCTGCAGGCAAAGATATCTGGGCTTGGAGAAAGAAATAATTTTTCAAAATTAAATTTTTTAGCAACAAAAACATACATACATTTATAAATCAAATTACGGTTGGTACGAATCCCCTCCGTCACGAAAGTGGCGGAGGTTTCTTTCTTTTCTGGTTGTGTTTTTTGGGAATATTCCTTATAATAAGAACAAGTCATGCAAAAATGACGAAGCTAACTATTAGCCTTTTAGGGGAAGAGAGAAAAGAGTGGTATCATGACACTACCGAAGCTTTATAGAAAAAGATTCATGCCAAACGAGGTCGTTTATTTAAAGGATGACATCATCGTGTATCAGGATGAAAATGTGATGGTGACGAAATGGGATGTGCTCCATCCTAAGGCAAAATTCAGCCATGGCGTATCCTGCTATTATATGGATAAGGGATGGAAAATTAGTAAATTCCTAAACAAAAACGATGAACTTGTTTATTATTATTGTGATATTATAGATACAACATTCCATGCAGAGGAAAATTTTTATGTTTTTACAGATCTGCTGGCGGATGTTATTATTTATGAAGATGGCTCTGTCAAGGTGGTGGATCTGGGCGAGATCGCAGATGCGTTGGAAGAGGGCATTATCACGGATAGGGAAGTAAAGCTGGCTTTGCGCAGATTGGATGCTTTGCTGGAAGTGATCTATAGCGGAGGCTTGCCTGAAATGATTCGATTTATGGAAACGAAGGTGTGACGGATGGGAGTACATGACGGACACCGAGACAGGATGCGGCAGCGCTATTTACAGGAAGGTCCCGATGGCTTTGCGAACCATGAGCTTCTGGAAATGATTCTCTATGGCGCCATTCCCAGAGGGGATACGAATGAGATCGCTCATCATTTGCTGAGGGAATTTGGCTCTATTTCCAATCTTATCGAGACAGACCCTTATGAGATCGCCAAAACGGCGGGTGTAGGGCTGAAAAGCGCTGTATTTATTTCCCAGCTCCATGAACTGGTCAGAAGGTATGATAAAGAAAAAAGAATGGAAAAAACCCAGCTGACTTCTCCTCGAAGATGTGCGGAGTATTGTATTTCCCTTTTGAATCACTGCACGACGGAACGGTTTTATGTGGTTTGTCTGGACAGCAGAAGAATGGTCATCCATACGGCAAAAATTTCGGAGGGAACAGTAGAAGAATCGGCAGTTTATCCCAGAGCGGTGGCGGAGGTCGCCCTTCGGTATAAATCCACCGGCATCGTATTTTGCCATAATCATCCCGGTGGAAGGGTGACGCCTTCCAATGCGGATACCCAGTTGACGGCCAGTCTGAAAAGGATGCTGGCACCTTTGGGGGTGACGGTCATCGATCATATTATCGTTGGGGAAGGGCAGTATTTCAGTTTTTTTGAAAATCATTTGCTGAAAGATGAAAAATAAAAAAGGAGGATTCCTGATATGAATAAAAAATTATATCGTTCTACAAGCGACGTAAAAATTTCTGGCGTATGTGCCGGCATTGCAGAATATTTTGGTATGGATGCGACCATCGTGCGTCTGATCTGGGTTTTGGGCACGCTGATGAATGTTTTCATCGGTATCGTTGCCTATGTGGCATGTGTGTTTATTGTTCCTGAAGACCCCGGCTGTATCGATGTGGATTATAAAGAAAAGCAGTAAAGCTGTAAGATAAAAGGAGTGTAATTACTATGGCAGAAGAACAGAAAAAACGTATTTTCAGCGGCATGCAGCCCTCCGGCGTCATCACCCTGGGCAATTACCTGGGTGCCCTGAAAAACTGGACAAAGCTGCAGGATGAATATGATTGTCTGTATTGCATCGTGGATATGCATGCAATCACGGTCCGTCAGGACCCTGTAAAACTGCGTAAACAGGCGAAAGATCTGCTGGTGCAGTATCTGGCAGTTGGTCTGGACCCCGAAAAGAATATCATGTATTACCAGTCTCACGTGCCTCAGCATGCGGAACTGGGCTGGATCCTGAACTGCTACACATATATGGGCGAACTGAACAGAATGACACAGTTCAAGGATAAATGTGCGAAACATGCAGATAATATCAATGCAGGTCTGTTCACATATCCTACACTGATGGCGGCAGATATCCTGCTGTATCAGACAGATCTGGTGCCTGTAGGTGAAGATCAGAGACAGCATCTGGAGCTGACAAGAGACCTGGCGCAGCGCTTCAATGGCGTTTACGGCGATGTATTCAAGGTTCCTGAAGCATATATTGGTAAGGTTGGTGCCCGCGTTATGGCTCTGCAGGACCCTACAAAGAAAATGTCCAAATCCGATGAAAACCAGAACAATATCATTACTTTGATGGATGATCCCAAGGTCATCATGAATAAGATGAAGCGTGCCATGACAGATTCTGATAACGAAATTCGTTTTGCGGAAGAAAAGCCCGGTATTTCCAACCTGCTGAGCATCTATTGTGCAGTTACAGGCAAGACCATCCCCGAAGCAGAAAGAGAATTTGCAGGTATGGGTTATGGCACATTCAAAACAGCCGTTGGCGAAGCCGTTGTTGCTGATCTGGAGCCTGTACAGAAGCGCGTGAAGGAACTGGAAGCAAACAAGGATTATCTGGATGCCATTATCAAAGACGGTGCGGAAAAAGCAAGTCGCCTGGCAAACAGAACATTGACAAAGGTGCAGAAGAAGGTAGGTTTCCCTAACCGAATCAGATAATTTTTGCATAAACCCTAGAAATTAGGCAAAAATCTTGGTTCAAAATACAATTTACACCAAATTTACACCAATTGCTGAAACCCTTAATATAATAGTATCCTATTTAGCTCAAAAAATTGAGGTTTTATTAAGAGTTTTCTAAAATAACGGAAAAATCTTACACCAAAATCAATGAAAAATGCAATATTCACGATGTTTGTATATTCAAACATTTTGCATACAATAACAAGGTGTATGATAAACTTTATTTAAGAAAAATATGGAATCGAAAAAGCATTATCTTCGGATAATGCTTTTTTCTTTTTAATTACGAAAAATTTAGATAGATATAAATAGAAAAGGAGTTGAGGTTATGTGTAAAGTAATTGCTGTAGTAAATCAAAAAGGTGGCGTAGGAAAAACAACGACATGCTTTAATTTAGGTATTGGACTAGCTAGAGAGGGGAAAAAAGTATTACTGATTGATGGAGACCCACAGGCCAGTTTAACGATTTGTACTGGAAATAAAAATACAGATGAT
>JAFUPY010000118.1 GCA_017472565.1 Eubacterium sp. | reverse complement strand
TATTAACTTCAATTATGCAAGTGTGTTAACTAATTTAGCTAAACGAGCCACTTTTCTAGAAGCGTTGTTTTTATGATAAACACCTTTAGTTTCAGCTTTACCGATTTCGGATGTTGCTGCTGCTAAAGCTGCCTGAGCTGCTTCTTTATCACCAGCTGCAACAGCTGCTTCAACTTTTTTAATAGCTGTTTTAACTCTTGAACGAATAGATTTGTTTCTTTCTGTTTTAGTAGCAGTTACTAAAATTCTTTTCTTTGCTGATTTAATGTTAGCCAATCTGTACACCTCCTATGCTTGGAATATTGTTCGATTGTTTCATTAAAGCCGGACACGGACGTTCTAATGTAAACATACTCGTATATAATACCCAGCTTGCCAACATTTGTCAATACATAATTTTAAAAAAATGGAGAAAAATATCATAGAAAAACAAGCAGTTTTTTTGATGGTTTTTTAAATAAAAATTTTGTGAAAAATGCAAGCTTTATACTTGTATTTTATTATGTAGATCACGAGAAAGAGGGCGAGTTATGGAACAGGGAAGAACAGACCTTGCGCTGGAGGAAAATGAGCGAATACAGACGGAAAGTGCCAAGTTGAAAGGTGTTCGAGCCGAGGAAGAGTATCTGGATCAGGATGATATTCGAATCACCACCGTATATATCGATACGGAAAATGCGGCAAAAAAAATGGGGAAACCAAAAGGGGTCTATGTGACACTGGAAAGTTCTGCCATGAGTATGCCGGAGGAAGGGGAAAGTCGATGTGTATCGGAACAGTTGGCGAAGGTGTTGAAACAGCTTTTACCAAAAGGTGGTGAAGAACTTTCTGTTTTAGTGGCAGGTCTTGGGAATCGGATGGTGACGCCGGATGCGTTGGGACCACAGGCGGTGGAGCAGCTTTGCATTACCCGCCATATGTTAAAAGAATTTGGTCCTTATGCATATGAAAATGAGAAAACACCTCAGGTCAGCAGCATTGTACCTGGAGTCATGGGACAGACAGGGATGGAAAGTTTGGAAATCATCAAAGGTGTTGCAGAACAGATTCATCCGGATGTATTAATTGTCATTGATGCCCTTGCTGCCAGAAGCACAAGACGTCTTGGACGTACCATTCAGGTTACCGACACGGGAATCAATCCGGGTTCCGGTGTGGGCAATCATCGGAACAAGATTACAGAGGAAACTATGGGAATGCCAGTAATTGCCATTGGAATTCCTACTGTTGTGGAAGCAGTCACCATTGTAAATGATTCTATGTCAGGTTTTTTGTCCGCCCTGGAAGCATCCGAATCCATGAAGAAATTATCGGATTCCTGGAGACATCTGAAAGAAACAGAACAAAAACAGTTGATTCGTGAGTTGTTGTCACCACAGCTAAATAATATGTTTGTTACACCAAAAGATATTGATGCGTCTATTAAACAGATGAGTTTTACGATTGCAGAAGGTTTGAACATTGCTTTTTACAATTAAACAGGCATATTTTCACATTCTGCCGCATACAGTAATTATAGCGGCAGGAGTAGATGCTATGATGAAAAAACAACCTTCACTAAGAGAACGAAAACAGCAGAGAGAAAAAAGAAAAGCAGGGGGAATTTTGCTCCTTTGGGGGATTTTGCTCGCCTGCTTTTTTGTGGTGCTGTCTCAATTTTTGACAACGGATCTTTATAATAAGGTGAAATATCAGACATGTTATGCCAGCCTGAAAAATATTTCTCCCGTTCTGATGCGCCAGTCCAGACTGGAGGCCAATGCCACAGCAAGTACGTCATACCAGACGCTGACAGAAAGCAGTTTGGAATATGAGGCAATCCTTGCAAAAGAGGCTTCTGAGGAAAATCAAAGTGCCACAGAGGCGGCTGCATTGGATGAAAATCAAAAACTGTCTGAGAGCGGGAAGACATCCGTGTCCCTGGATAAACTAAAAGATTTCGACTACCTCATCCAGAATTATTTTACCGTAGATAAAACAACTACCATAACCAGCAGTCAGTTGAATGTGGAGTCTCTGTTGGCAAAGGATTGCAGACTGACACACGATGCCTCAACTCCGCAAATATTGATTTATCATACCCATTCCCAAGAGGGGTACAAGGATAGTGTTGCAGGAGATTCTTCCACAACGGTGGTTGGTGTGGGAGATTACCTGACCCAACTTTTGACAGAAACGTATGGATATTCCGTTATTCACCATACGGGTACTTATGATTTGGAAGACCGAAATGATGCCTACACACTTGCGGGAGATGCCCTGGAAAAAATCCTGGCAGAAAATCCTTCCATTGAGGTGGTTATTGATCTTCACCGGGATGGTGTGGCTGAAACCACGCACCTGGCAACCGAAGTGAATGGAAAACCAACAGCGAAGATCATGTTTTTTAATGGGTTAAGCCGAACAACAGCGGTGGGAGACATTGATTATCTTTATAACCCATACATACAGGACAATCTTGCATTTTCTATGCAACTACAGTTGGAATCCGTGGAGAAGTATCCGGGATTGTCTCGAAAAATTTATCTCAAAGGGTATCGCTATAACCTGCATTACCGCCCAAATTCTCTACTGATCGAGGTGGGAGCCCAGACAAACACAGTGGAAGAAGCGAAAAATGCCATGGAGCCATTTGCTGCCATTTTGGATGAGGTTTTATCCGGTGAATAGTTGGGCTGTTTTGTAGCAAAACCACTATAG
Organism: Eubacterium sp.; assembly: GCA_017472565.1. Lineage (GTDB taxonomy): Bacteria > Bacillota > Clostridia > Lachnospirales > Lachnospiraceae > Brotonthovivens. Next base: position 5,428 of record JAFUPY010000118.1, on the reverse strand, counting down.
ATAGTGTGTCCATTGTACTAGACAAACGAAATATCGGCATGATATACTTACTCTGATTATGTGTGCCTTGATTACATCAAGACACTTAGGAGGAATAAATTTGATAGATCAGAGTAAAATTCGAAATTTTTGTATTATCGCACATATTGACCATGGTAAGTCAACATTGGCGGATAGAATTATTGAAATGACAGGACTTTTGACAAGCCGTGAGATGCAGTCTCAAGTCCTTGACAATATGGACCTGGAGCGTGAACGTGGCATCACCATCAAGGCTCAGGCTGTTCGTATTATTTATAAAGCGAAGGATGGAGAAGAGTATATCTTTAATCTGATTGACACACCAGGACACGTAGACTTTAACTACGAGGTATCCAGAAGTCTTGCTGCCTGTGACGGGGCGATTCTGGTTGTAGATGCAGCGCAGGGTGTAGAAGCCCAGACATTGGCTAACGTGTATCTTGCCTTAGATCACAATCTGGATGTTATGCCAGTAGTGAATAAAGTTGATCTGCCAAGTGCAGAGCCACAGCGTGTCATTGACGAAATTGAAGATATCATTGGAATTGAAGCCCAGGATGCACCACAGATTTCTGCAAAAACAGGTCTAAATGTGGAAGATGTTCTGGAAGCAATCGTAGAAAAGATTCCAGCACCACAGGGAGATCCAAGTGCATCTTTACAGGCATTGATTTTTGACTCCTTATATGATTCTTATAAGGGTGTTATTGTATTTTGCCGAATCAAGGAAGGTACTGTAAAAGTAGGAACACCAATTAAGATGATGGCAACAGGGGCAACCGCTGATGTTGTGGAAGTTGGTTATTTTGGCGCTGGACAGTTTATTCCATGTGAGGAACTTTCTGCAGGTATGGTTGGTTATATTACAGCCAGCTTAAAGAACGTGAAGGATACTCGTGTTGGTGATACGATCACAGACCGTTCCAGACCATGTGCCGAACCGCTGCCAGGCTATAAAAAAGTTAATCCAATGGTTTACTGCGGTATGTATCCGGCAGATGGAGCAAAATACCCAGACCTTCGTGATGCGTTGGAAAAACTCCAGTTGAACGATGCGTCCTTACAGTTTGAACCAGAAACATCGATTGCTTTAGGCTTTGGGTTCCGTTGTGGATTCCTTGGACTGTTGCATCTGGAAATCATTCAGGAACGTCTGGAGCGTGAGTACAATTTAGATCTTGTAACAACCGCACCTAGCGTAGTTTACAAAGTATACAAGACGGATGGAACCGTTATTGATCTGACCAATCCGACCAATTTGCCAGACCCATCTGAAATCGACTACATGGAAGAGCCGGTGGTAAGTGCAGAAATCATGGTAACAAGTGAATACATTGGCGCCATCATGGATCTGTGTCAGGAACGTCGTGGTACTTACATTAGTATGGAATATATGGAAGAAACCCGTGCACTGATCAAGTAAGACCTTCCATTAAATGAAATCATCTACGATTTCTTTGATGCATTAAAATCCCGTTCCAGAGGATATGCTTCCTTTGACTACGAGATTAAGGGATATGAGAAGTCAGAACTTGTAAAACTGGATATCCTTATTAATAAAGAAGCTGTGGATGCTCTTTCCTTTATCGTATTCTCCGGTAACGCTTACGAGCGTGGTCGCAGAATGTGCGAAAAATTAAAAGAAGAGATTCCGCGTCATCTGTTTGAAATTCCAATCCAGGCAGCCGTTGGCGGTAAGGTCATTGCCCGTGAGACCGTTAAGGCGATGCGAAAGGACGTATTGGCAAAATGTTACGGTGGTGACATCACACGTAAACGTAAGCTATTGGAAAAACAGAAGGAAGGTAAGAAACGTATGCGCCAGGTGGGCAACGTAGAAGTACCGCAGAAAGCATTTATGAGTGTTCTGAAGCTGGATGACAAATAATCAGACCAGTTTTTGAAGCTTCTATAAAGAAATACAAGGTCACTTCGGTGACAGGACAAAGCAGGGATTAGATTGAGAAAAATGGAATTGTATGTACACATCCCATTTTGTGTACAAAAGTGTTCATACTGTGATTTTTTGTCTATGACGGCAGAAAGTACAGTAAAACAAGCGTATATCAGAAAACTGAGAGAAGAGATCCGTTTACGAAGCCAGAATTTTTCTGACAGGGAAGTGATTTCTGTATTTCTCGGTGGAGGCACTCCATCCATATTATATGGACAGCAGATTGTGGATATTATGAATACAGTCAGAGAGTGTTTTCATGTATCGCCAGAAGCGGAAGTGACCATCGAGTGCAATCCGGGAACGCTGACGGCTGAGAAACTTGAATATTACAAGCGGGCAGGCATCAACCGGTTAAGTATCGGCTTACAATCTGCACAGGATAAAGAACTGCAGCTGCTTGGAAGAATCCATACTTACGAGGATTTTCTGGCAAGCTATGACTGCGCAAGAAAAAATGGTTTCAATAATATCAATGTGGATTTAATGTCAGCTTTACCGGGACAGACCTTAAAGTCCTGGGAGCAGACCTTAAAACGTGTCATCATGCTCCGTCCGGAACATATTTCCGCCTACAGTCTGATCATCGAAGAGGGAACACCATTCCACAAGCTATATGGATATGACGACGAGACGCGAAAGAAGGGTGAAAAACCACTGTTTTTGCCATCCGAAGAGGAAGAACGTCAGATGTACCAGTTTACCAAGGCGTTTTTGGAACAAAAAGGCTACAAACGTTACGAGATTTCCAATTATGCAAAACCAGGCAGGGAATGCATCCACAACATTGGCTATTGGACCAGAGTGGATTATCTGGGGATTGGCCTTGGTGCAGCATCCCTGATTGACAATTGGAGATTCTCAAACGTATCCAACATGACAGAATATCTGAAAACAGATTTCGAAGATGTAGAATATCAGGAGCTGACTAAGAATCAGCAGATGGAAGAGTTCATGTTCTTGGGTCTGCGCATGCAGCAGGGCATCAACCGTGGCGCATTTCTGGAAGCCTTTGGAACACCAGTAGAAAGCGTTTTTGGCGAAGCCTTAGAACGAATGAAACAACAGGGGTTGGTAGCAGAAAACGGCGGCCAGATTTGTTTGACTGACCTCGGCTTTGATGTGAGCAACTACGTGTTTTCAGAATTACTTTTATAGAGAATGTTCATACTAAAAGAAGAAAAAATTTGCACTGCAAATTTTTTCTTCTTTATTTTATTTTTAGAAAATATTTATTGACATTACCAAGTCGTGGTGTTATCTTATGTAAGAAGATATTAGCACTCTAACAAAATGAGTGCTAACAACAAACAACCAAACTACAGCAACGACAGATAGGAGGATTTGGATGCACGAACTTGACGAAAGAAAAACCAAAATACTGAATGCGATTATCCGCACCTATCTGGAGACCGGTGAACCGGTAGGTTCACGTACCATTTCCAAGTACGCTGATATGAATATCAGTTCCGCAACCATCCGAAATGAGATGGCTGATCTGGAAGAACTTGGGTACATCGTTCAGCCACATACTTCCGCAGGACGTATTCCATCTGATAAGGGTTATCGTTTTTATGTAGATAATCTGATGAAGGAAAAGGAACAGGAAGTATCTGAGATGAAGTCTTTTGTCATCGAACGTACAGAAAAGATGGAGCAGGTGTTAAAGCAGGTGGTTAAGATGTTAGCCATGAACACCAACTACGCGACCATGATTTCTGCACCACAGATGAACAGAGGCCGCGTAAAGTTCATCCAGTTATCACTGGTTGATGACGAGCAGCTTCTGGCAGTTATTGTTTTGGATAACGGCATCGTGAAGAACCGCATCATTTCCTTGGATGATGAGTTGGATAACGAACATCTGTTGAAGCTGAACATCTTGTTGAACAGCACATTGAATGGCTTGATGTTAGAGCAGATCAATCTGGCAACCATCGCAAAGATGAAGGAGCAGGCAGGTATTCACAGTGACATTATCAGTCAGATTTTAGATACTGTGGCAGAAGCAATTTCCGAGGATGAAGAGTTAGAGGTTTACACCAGCGGTGCCACCAACATCTTCAAGTATCCGGAGTTGGCAGATTCTCAGAAAGCAAGCGAGTTCATTCCACCTTTGAGGAAAAGCAGGAACTGAAAGACTTCTTATCTGAGACCATGAGTAACGAAGAAAATACAGGCATTCAGATTTACATCGGCAACGAAAGTCCAATCAAACGCTTGAAGGATTGCAGTGTGGTAACCGCAACCTACGAACTGGGCGACGGCATGCAGGGCACCATCGGTATTGTAGGACCAAAGCGAATGGACTACGAAAACGTTATGGATAATCTGAAGACCTTAAAGGTCCAGCTTGATGACATATTCAAAAAATCAAAGGGTGATAAATAGAAAGGAGTTTTCTGATGGCAATCAATGAGGAAAATCTGCAGGAAGAAAACCTGAATGAACAGGAACCAGTTGCAGAAGAGACAACAGAAGATACAGCAGAAAGCTGTGAAGGCGAAGTTGTAGAAGAAGCAGCTGAGGAAGCAGCAGAAGAAGCGACTGAGGAAGAAGCGTCCAAAGGCTTTTTCAAAAAAGGGAAAAAAGAGAAAAAGGACAAAAGGGACGAACAGATCGAAGAACTGAATGACAGAGTAAAACGTCAGATGGCTGAGTTCGATAACTTCCGCAAGAGAACAGAAAAAGAAAAAGCACAGATGTTTGAAACTGGTGCGAAAAATATTATTGAAAAGATCCTTCCAGTTGTAGACAACTTTGAACGTGGTCTTGCAGCTATCCCAGAAGCGGATAAAGGCAATGCATTTGCAGAAGGTATGGAAAAGATTTACAAACAGATGATGACGGTGTTAGAAGAAGCTGGCGTAACAGCGATCGAAGCAGTGGGTCATGAGTTTGATCCAAACCTTCACAACGCAGTAATGCATATTGACGACGAAGAAGTTGGCGAGAACATTGTAGTGGAAGAGTTCCAGAAGGGCTACAAATACAGAGATTCTGTGGTAAGACACAGCATGGTAAAGGTAGCAAATTAATTTGTAAACCGTATCAATTATAAATAGAGAGACAATTTTCAGGAGGACAAAAACATGGGTAAAATTATCGGTATTGACTTAGGTACAACAAACAGCTGCGTAGCAGTTATGGAAGGCGGTAAACCAGTAGTTATCGCTAATACAGAAGGCGCAAGAACAACTCAATCTGTTGTTGCATTTACAAAAACAGGGGAAAGACTTGTAGGTGAACCTGCAAAACGTCAGGCAGTTACAAACGCAGAAAAAACAATCTCATCCATCAAACGTGAAATGGGTACAGATTACAAAAAAACAATTGATGATAAGAAATATTCTCCACAGGAAATTTCTGCAATGATTCTTCAGAAATTAAAAGCAGATGCTGAAAACTACTTGGGAGAAAAAGTAACAGAAGCTGTTATCACAGTTCCAGCTT
>JAFUPY010000117.1 GCA_017472565.1 Eubacterium sp. | reverse complement strand
GTCGTGGAACATGGCTGCGCAAAGCAGTAGGTCACGATTTAAGATTGGATACTGTCCTGCGTAGAACTCACACATCTGTGTTACGCTCAAGGTATGTTCCAGCAATCCTCCCACGTAGCCGTGATGCACGCTTTTTGCTGCAGAGTGGAACTGGAATCGTTTTGCAAAGGTTTCATCCTTGAAAAAGGCTTCCGCCAATTTTTTTAAGTATGGATTGGTAAGGCTACTGATAATTCCCAACAGCTTCTGATACATCTCACCAATATTCTTTTCTGTGACAGGCAGATAATCTGCCGGATTCACATCCTCTGGGCGCATCTTCTTCACACGTTTTACATTCAGCTGCAATGCACCCTGGAAACTTGTCACATCCCCCATGACATAGATGTAATCCAGAGAATCAAATTCCTCGATTCCGGCAGAGCCAACGTCCCAGATCTTGCCATCCAGTGTACCTGTCTTATCCTGCAAGATCAGACTGTCGTATGGTTTTCCAGCTTTGGTCAGCGCTGTCTGTTTATGTTTACAGAGATAGATCTCGCTAATGCGTTCTCCTTCTCTTAGTGTTTCAATAAATTTCATAACTACTTGGTCTCCTTTTAAGGTGCCGCTACACCATAGATTACTTACATTCGTTTTACAAAACTACTCTGCAACACCCAGTGTAATCTTGCAATTTACATCCTGGTACTGGCTGTTGCTGCCAAGACGTTTCACTGTGATGCTCATTTTCTGTTCTGGATCTGCGGATGCCATATATTTTTCAAACTGTGTCTCTGTCAGCACTTCACTTCCATCCACTTTTACAATGATATCGCCTACCTGAAGTCCTGCCATGGCCGCCGGTGACTCCATGTCCACCTTCTTGATATAAATACCATCCGGCAATCCATACCCTTCGGAAACTGCCATCGTAATTTCACTGATTTCAACCCCCAAATATGCCGGCCGTTTTCCTGCCATCAGCTTATCCAGCGTTGCCTGCAGTTCTGCAATGGAAACAGCGCGCAGCGCATCGTTTTCTTCGCCCTGGCAGATCAGCCCCACCACTTCACCGTCCACATTCAGCAAAACGCCTCTGGTGTCTGGATAGGCTTCGATGCTTGTGGTGATCAGCCTATAGTTTTTGTCGTAAAAGGAAACCTTGTCGTTAGAAGATGTCACATTTCCTGCAACCACAGAAAATGCATCTCCCTGTGGGCTTCCGATTCCAATCACAAAAGAACCCGGTGTGATGGAACTTGTCTGGGCAATCTTTACTGCTGCAATCACAGACCTGGTGTTTTCACCCATATCATTTTTATCCACTGCCAGTACTGCAACACCTGTGCTGCCATCGTATGCTTTCAAATAGGCTGATGCCTTTTGATCATCGTAGAACCTTACCTGAATTTCGTTGGCATCAGCAATCATATCGGTCTCTGTCAAAATCAGCACTTCACTGCCTGTGGTGTCCAAAATCACCCCAGAGCTCTGACCCTTGGATTCATAATCATCCTCGAACCAGTCTTTTTCACTGGTGACACTGCTGATTTCCACCACAGACTTGCTTGCCATATTGCCAATGGTGTAAAGCTGTTTTTGGAGAGCTTCATACCCCTGAATGGTCGGCTCAATGGTTTCCTGTACCACAATCTGTTCCGGTTCATCTACTTGTTGTTCTTCTTCCTGTTGCTGACTGATGGCTGTGGCCCGTTCCTCCTGTCGCTTCTCAATGACAGGTTTCAGCAGACAGAACACCAGACAGGCAACCGCACCAAAAATAGCTGCGAATACAATGATAACTCCCAGCTTCTTGCACAATCTCTTTTTATTTGTCGGTACCTTTTTGGTTTCTTCCTTCAGAAAATGGTATTCCTGATTCTTGTTTTCTTCCATATTGCCGCACCTCATTTTTATCTACACTTGGGCAGTTCATAACAAATAAGAGCCACTCTGATCTTACATTTGATTATACTTTTTTCCCTATTCTCTTGCAACAACTAATTCCTGTCTGCTATTGGCACAAACAACAATGTTTTTGCCCGAAAACCGCCACGAACCACTTTTCATTGCAAGGGTTTTAGGTTAAACTATAATGTGGAGGAATTTTATGAATCAGAAAGCTTTAAGAATTTTAGAATTTGATAAAATTATAAATTTATTAACAGAGCAGGCCACTTCCCAGGCAGGCAAGGACTATTGCAGGGAGTTAAAACCAATGACTTCTCTCTCTGCCATCCTTACTGCGCAGCAGGAAACGGCAGATGCGCTGACCCGTATCTATCAGAAGGGCAACTTAAGTTTTATGGGGCTTACCAATCCGGAAGGCTCTCTAAAACGTTTGGAAATCGGTGGTGCCTTAAGCATTCTGGAACTGCTGTCCATCTGCAAATTGTTGGAAATCGCAACCCGTGCCAAGGCCTACTCCCGCGAAGAACGTGGTGAAACACCAGGTGACTCTCTGGCAGAGCGTTTTTCCCGCATAGAGCCACTGACGCCGCTGCAGGAAGAGATCCGCAGATGTATTATTGACAAGGATGAGATCAGTGATGATGCAAGTCCCACTCTTCACAATATCCGCCGTCAGATGCGCAGTGCCAATGACCGAATCCATGGTGCCATGAACGCCATCCTGAACAATTCCAAAACACGAACTTACCTTCAGGACGCAGTCATCACCATGCGAAACGACAGATACTGTCTCCCTGTTAAGGCAGAGTACAAAAACCAGTTCCCAGGCATGATCCACGACCAGTCATCCACTGGTTCCACCCTCTTTATCGAGCCAATGTCTGTGGTAAAACTGAACAATGAGTTGAAAGAACTTTTCTTAAAAGAGAAGGAAGAAATCGATGTGATCCTGGCAAACCTCAGCAACCTGACTGCGGAATACATTCCATTTATCAGAGATGATTACCATATTCTGGCAGAATTAGATTTTATTTTTTCCAAAGGACAGCTTGCGAAAAAGCAAAATGGCATGGCACCGGAGTTCAACACCGAAGGACGCATCCGCATTCGTCAGGGTCGCCATCCGCTGTTAGACCAGAAAAAAGTGGTTCCTATTGACATCCGTCTGGGAGAGGAATTTCAGTTACTCATCGTGACCGGTCCAAACACTGGCGGTAAAACGGTTTCCTTAAAAACCGTGGGACTTTTTACCCTGATGGGACAGGCGGGGCTGCACATTCCTGCTGCCGACCGTTCCCAGCTGGCCGTGTTTGAAGAGGTATTTGCAGATATTGGCGATGAACAGAGTATCGAGCAGAGTCTCAGTACCTTCTCCTCCCACATGACAAACATCGTGTCTATCCTGCAGAACGCCAACTATCGCTCTCTCGTGCTTTTTGACGAGCTCTGTGCAGGAACAGACCCTACCGAAGGTGCCGCATTGGCCATCTCCATCTTGGACAGCCTGCGCAGCCGGGGCATCCGCACCATGGCAACCACCCATTACAGCGAAATGAAGCTTTATGCCCTGTCCACCGATGGGGTGGAAAATGCCTGCTGCGAGTTTGACGTGGACACTTTAAGCCCGACCTATCGTCTGCTGATCGGTATCCCTGGCAAAAGTAATGCCTTTGCTATTTCCGGCAAGTTAGGGCTTCCGGATACCATTATCAATGCCGCCAGAGAACAGATGAGCAAAGAAAACGAATCCTTCGAAGATGTACTGGCCGACCTGGAAGAGGCACGTCTTACCATTGAAAAAGACCGCGCAGAAATCAACAAGTACAAGATTGAAATGGAAGACCGCCGCAGACAGATGGAAGAACGCCAGCAAAAGTTGAACGCAAGCCGTGACAAGGTGCTCCAGAAGGCCAACGAAGAGGCCGCTGCCATCCTGCAGGAAGCAAAAGCATTTGCAGACGAGACCATCCGCAACTTCCATAAGTACGGAAAAAATTCCATTGACGTACAGGCCATGGAACGGGAACGTGAGGCAGTCCGCAAAAAAATGGAAGACGCCCGCAAAAAATCTTCCAAACCAGAGAAAAAGATTGAAAACACCAATGTTCCGAAAAAACTTCGCATTGGTGATTCTGTAAAAGTACTAAGCATGAACTTAAAAGGTACCGTTCACACCCTGCCAGATGCCAAGGGCAATCTGTTCGTGCAGATGGGTATCCTTCGCTCACAGGTCAACATCAAAGACCTGGTGCTTTTGGAAGATGCAGACCCATTTAAAACCCAGCATCCAAAAACAAGCGCCGGCAAGCTGAAGATGAACAAGTCCGCAACCATTTCCCCGGAAGTCAACCTGATTGGAAAAACCGTGGACGAAGCCATCTCTGTGCTGGACAAATATCTGGATGATGCCTATCTGGCGCATCTGCATTCTGTCCGGGTAGTACACGGAAAAGGAACCGGTGCCCTCAGAAAAGCCGTTCACAGCCACTTAAAACGCCAGAAATATGTAAAAGAATTCCATCTTGGAGAATTCGGCGAAGGGGATGCCGGCGTAACCATTGTTACTTTCGATTAGCACTTTGACCTGTTGCAGTAAAATAAAAATAGAGTCCCTTTTATTTCTATTTTATCGTACCAAAAGGCAAATAAATAAAAAGGTGATTACATGAAACAAAAAATCTTAATTGTCGACGATGACAACAACATCGCAGAGCTCATCTCCCTCTATCTTTTAAAAGAGTGTTTTGACACCTGCATTGTAAATGACGGCGAAGCGGCACTCCGAGAGTTCGACCTCTATCAGCCAAACCTGATTTTGCTGGATTTGATGCTTCCAGGCATCGACGGCTACCAGGTCTGCCGTGAAATCCGGGCCAAATCCAACACACCAATCATTATGCTCTCCGCAAAGGGAGAAGTCTTTGACAAAGTCCTTGGCTTGGAGCTTGGAGCAGATGACTACATGATCAAACCCTTCGATTCCAAAGAACTGGTTGCCCGTGTAAAAGCAGTGCTTCGCCGCTACCAGCCGGTAAAACAGGAGTCCAACCCAGATATTAAATGCGTAGAATATCCTGACCTGATCATCAATCAGACCAACTATTCTGTGCTGTATCAGGGGCAGCAGATAGATATGCCGCCAAAGGAACTGGAGCTGTTGTACTTCTTGGCTTCCTCTCCAAATCAGGTATTCACCCGCGAACAGCTTTTAGACCACATCTGGGGCTACGAATACGTGGGCGACACCCGAACCGTAGACGTACATGTCAAACGTCTTCGTGAAAAATTAAAAGACCATGCCCGTTGGAGCATCGCTACCGTATGGGGCATTGGATATAAATTTGAAAGCAAATAAAAACATTATGTAAACCGTATCCAAAAAGCACTTTACCCTAACTTTTCGCAGGGAAAAGGAGAAAAAAGTGAAAAAAAAGCTATTATTTCGGATTATCCTCAGCTACGTGATTTTTGGGTTGTGCGCGTTTATTACCATTGCAATTTTCACAGCTCGTTTCAACGAACGCTATCTGGAGCAGTCCATGGCTTCCAACCTTCGAAAAGAAGCCTCCCTGCTTGCAGAACAATATGCCTCCGGCAACTATTCCTCCAGTATTACATTGGATGAATACGAAAAACAGTTGAAAGCTGTCAGCGTTTATCTGGAAGGTGATATTTATATCGTAGATACTGATGGCACCGTTATGGTAAGTTCCACAGGCTACAGCACCACAAAGCCACTGGAACACTTCAACATTCTGGATTTTAGCAACGGCAACTATACCATCGGCAATTTTTACGGAACCTATGAAGAGGAAGCCCTCTGTGTTTACGCTCCTATCATCAAGAGCTATCTGATACACGGCTATCTCATTATCTGTGTTCCAATGGATTATGTCCTGGGTATCGCAAGCGATCTTCTGGACGGTGCCTACCTGACATTGCTGATCATTTTCCTGCTGTCCCTGTTGATTCTTGTGATACACATTCTCTTTATCCAGCGGCCAATGCGAAAAATGGTCAAAGCCGCCAAGCAGTATCACCGGGGAGAATACAACCAGCCGGTTATGATTTCCAGAAATGATGAGTTCGGCTACATGGCCGCCACTTTCAACTACATGGCCCAGGAGCTGCAGACCTTAGAAGACGACCAGCGTAAATTCGTGTCCAACATTTCCCACGATTTCCGCTCACCGCTGACTTCTATCAAGGGCTATGCCCAGGCAATGGCAGATGGCACGATCCCTGTAGAAATGCAGGACAAATACTTAAACATCATTATTTTCGAAACCGAAAGACTGGAAAAACTGACCCAAAGTCTTTTAGAATTGAATAAATACGGTTCCAAAGGGTATTTCCTGGACGTTTCCACCTTTGATCTGAACGACTGTATCAAGATGACCGTCCGAACCTTCGAGCAGATCAGCAAGGAAAAACAGATTTCCTTCCATCTGATTCTTACCGGAGACACCCTGTATGTCCGTGCTGACCTTGGCCGTATCCAACAGGTAATGCAAAACCTGATCGATAACGCCATTAAGTTCAGCCACAACGATTCTTCTATTTCCATAGAGACCACCGTTCGTGGCGACAAAGTCTTTATTTCCATCAAAGACCACGGCATCGGCATTCCAAAGGATAGCATCAACAAAATTTGGGAACGATTCTACAAAACCGATCTTTCCCGCGGAAAAGATAAAAAAGGAACTGGTCTTGGGCTGGCAATTGTAAAAGAAATCATCTCAGCCCACAATGAAAACATCAACGTTATTAGTACAGAAGGAGTCGGAACAGAATTTATCTTTACCTTGCCGCTTTCCGCAAATACAGACGTTGAGGAGTAGACAAATTCATCTAAAAAAGATGTTAAAACAACAATTACACCAAGGAGATTACAGTTATGAAAGCAGACTTTTTGAAATTGCAGAACGGCAGCGACATTCGCGGCATCGCATGCGAAGGCATTGAAGGAGAAAATGTAAACCTGACACCAATGTCCGCATTTGCAATCGGACAGGCTTTCGCCATCTGGTTAGCCGAAAAAACAGGAAAAGAGGCAGCGCAGTGTATCATCGGTATTGGTACCGACTCCCGAATCACTGGTCCAGCCTTAAAAGAACAGCTGATGAAAGGTGTTTTAGCCGAAGGTGCATACGTTTCCGATTGTGGTATGGCATCCACACCAGCCATGTTCATGTCTATTGTTTACCCAGAGACACAGTACGATGGCTCCATCATGGTAACCGCAAGCCACCTGCCATTTAATAGAAACGGCTTTAAGTTCTTTGACAAAGATGGTGGCTTAGAAAAAGCTGATATCACAAAGATTTTAGAAATCGCAGCAGAACTTGCACCACAGATCACACAGGAAGCATTGGAGGCACCAGTTGCCGGCGAAAAAGTCACAGAATTTGACCTGATTTCCCTTTACTGCGCAAACCTGTGCATGAAGATTTGCGACGACGTACAGGCAGAAGTATATGACGAACCATTAAAAGGTCTGAAAATCGTTGTAGACGCTGGTAACGGCGCTGGCGGATTTTTCGCAACAAAGGTATTGGAAATCCTTGGTGCAGACATCGAAGGCAGCTCCTTCCTGGATCCAGACGGAACTTTCCCAAACCATGTTCCTAATCCAGAAGACAAAACTGCCATGAAAGCAATCTGTGAATCCACTGTAGCAAGCAAAGCTGACCTTGGTCTGATCTTCGATACAGACGTTGACCGTATGTCCGCAGTACTCTCTGACGGTACACCAATCAACAGAGACTCTATCATCGCAATGATCGCTGCTATCCTGGCAGATGAAAATCCAGGCAGCACAATCATCACAGACTCTGTAACATCCGACCGTCTCACAGATTTCTTAGAAAACAAGCTTGGTCTGAAACATCTGTGTTACATGCGCGGATACAAAAACGTAATCAACAAATGTAAAGAGCTGAATGCCGCTGGCATCAACAGCCCACTGGCAATGGAAACCTCCGGTCATGGCTG
>JAFUPY010000116.1 GCA_017472565.1 Eubacterium sp. | reverse complement strand
TGCTCAGGCGGCAGCCAGAATCCTGCAGAATGCAGGAATCAACGATGTTACGATTGGACGTGTTTCGGGCAATCTGTCTGATCATTATAATCCAAAGACCAGGACGTTGAATCTGTCTGACAGTGTATATGGTTCCACCTCCGTTGCAGCCCTTGGGGTTGCGGCTCATGAGTGTGGTCATGCGATCCAGCATCACAATGGGTATTTTCCGCTGCGATTTCGTGGGGCATTGGTACCAGTTGCCAACTTTGGATCCACACTGGCCTGGCCGCTGATCATTATTGGCCTTTTCTTAAATGGACCATTTTTGATTCAGGTGGGTATTGTATTTTTCTCACTGGCAGTATTGTTTCAGTTGGTAACACTTCCAGTAGAGTTCAATGCATCCAGACGTGCCATGGGAAGGCTTGAAACACTGGGGATTCTTGGTGAACGTGAACTTACCCTGACAGGAAAGGTGCTTCGCGCTGCGGCTCTGACTTATGTGGCAAGTGCAGCAGCAAGTATCCTGCAGCTTCTCAGACTGGTGCTTTTATTTGGAGGAAGAAGAAATGACTAATGCTGTCAGCACGAGAGAGTTGATCTTAAGCATTTTAGTAGACGTTACAGGGGGCAAAGAATATAGCCATATTGCCCTTCGAAATGTGTTAGATAAATACCGCTATCTGCCAAAGCAGGAACGGGCATTTATCACACGCGTGACTGAAGGGACTCTGGAACGTATGATAGAACTGGATTACATTATCAATCAGTTCTCAAAAACAAAAGTAAATAAAATGAAACCTGTCATCCGCAATATTTTGCGGATGGGAGTGTATCAGTTGAAATATATGGACAGTGTGCCAGATCGTGCTGCCTGCAATGAGGCGGTGAATTTGGCGGTGCGAAAGGGATTTTCCGGGCTGAAAGGGTTTGTGAACGGTGTGATGCGAAACATCAGCAGAAATCTGGATGCCATTTCCTATCCATCGAAAACAGATGCGCCAAATGAATATCTGTCCGTTTCCTGCTCCCTGCCATTGTGGCTGGTGGAACTGTGGACGAAAGAATATGGATATGAAAAGACAGTATCCATGGCAGAGGCATTTTTGGAAGCATCGAAGACATGCATCCGTACCAACCTGACACTGACAACGCCAGAGCAGCTTCGTGCACGTCTGGAAGAAGAGGGAGTGACGGTGGAGACCAATCCGGCTCTTGAATATTCCTTTTTTATTTCTGATTACGATGCACTGGATGAGCTTGACAGCTTTGGGGAAGGCTGGTTTTATGTGCAGGATACTGCTTCCATGATGGTAGCAGAGTATGCCGATGTGCATCCAGGAAGTTATGTCATTGATGTCTGTGCCGCGCCTGGAGGTAAGAGTGCCCATATGGCTGAAAAGCTTCAGGGCACTGGTTTGGTGGAAGCAAGAGATGTGACTGATTATAAAGTAGAACTGATGGAAGAAAACATCGAACGGTGTCAATTAACCAACATGAAAGCGGTTTGTCAGGATGCCACGGTGTTGGATGAATCTTCCATCGAAAAAGCGGACCTTGTCATTGCGGATCTGCCATGCTCAGGACTGGGTGTTCTTGGCAGAAAACCGGATATTCGTTACCGTATGACTTACAAACAGGTAACAGAACTTGCCGCTCTGCAGCGTCAGATGCTATCCGTGGTACATAATTATGTAAAACCCGGTGGACAGCTTCTTTACAGCACCTGTACGGTAAACCACCTGGAAAATGAAAACAATGTGGAGTGGTTTGCAAAGGAATTTCCACAGTTTACGTTGGAGCGGATGGAACAGATCTATCCGGTCAGCGGTCAGACCGATGGATTTTTCATTGCAAAGTTCAGAAAAGAGATCGAAAGGTTTGGATAAGAACCTTTGAAAAACCAGAAACGAGTTTCAAATAAATCATTAATGCAGGATAAGTAGTTAATAATGAAAAAAACAGATATCCGGTCACTGAATCTGAAGGAATTAAAGTCTTTTATGGAGACTTTGGGAGAAAAAGCCTTTCGAGCCAAACAGATCTATCAGTGGCTGCACGAGAAATGCGTTTCATCCTTTGATGAAATGACCAATATATCAGAAAAGTTAAGAACACAACTAAAGGAAACCTGTACACTGACGATGTTAAAGTCTGTTACTGTTCAGACTTCCAGGATTGATGGTACGAAAAAGTACCTGTTTGAACTGGAAGACGGCAATATGGTGGAAAGTGTGTTGATGCGATATAAGCATGGCAATTCGGTCTGCATTTCCTCACAGGTTGGATGCCGCATGGGTTGTAAGTTCTGTGCCTCCACACTGGATGGTTTGGTGCGAGGTCTGACACCGGCAGAGATGTTGGAGCAGATTTATCGTATCAGCAAGGAGACCGGGGAGCGGGTTTCCAACGTTGTTGTCATGGGAACGGGAGAGCCACTGGACAACTTTGACAATCTGGTGAAGTTCATCCAGATGCTCACCGATGAGAACGGGTTAAATATTAGCCAGCGAAATATTACCGTTTCCACTTGTGGTATCGTGCCAAAGATGAAGGAACTGGCAGATCTGAAGCTTCAGATCACATTGGCATTATCCCTGCATGCGTCCAATCAGGAGAAACGCAAGGAACTGATGCCTGTGGCCAATGCTTTTGACATCCACGAGACCATAGATGCATGCAGATATTATTTTGAGCAGACCGGCAGACGGATTTCTTTTGAGTACAGTCTGGTAGCGGGCGTCAATGACTCAGCCCAGGATGCTGCCGAACTGGCTGCCCTTGTAAAGGGCATGAATTGTCACCTGAATCTGATTCCGGTGAATCCGATCAAAGAGAGAGACTATGTCCAGCCAGATATGAAGGCTGTGCGGGATTTTCAAAATAAACGTGAAAAATGTGGAATTAATGTTACTATTAGAAGGGAAATGGGCCGCGATATTGACGGGGCCTGTGGACAGTTAAGAAAGAGATTTTCGGAAAGGTAGGTAAACAGATTTATGGAAACATATTCCCTGACGGATATGGGCGTCACCCGTAGCATGAATCAGGATTATTTCTTCACCTCTGATGAGCCCCTGGGCCATTTGCCTAACCTTTTCATCGTGGCTGACGGAATGGGAGGTCATAAGGCTGGAGAGTTCGCTTCCCGACACACAGTGGAGACCATTGTGAAGGGTGTGAAAAAGTGCCGCAAGAGAGATCCGGAGGCGATTTTACAAACAGCGATCACCACAGCCAATCAGGCATTAAGAGAATATGCGCAGGATCATCCGGACATGCGGGGGATGGGAACCACCGTTGTAGCTGCAGTCTTGAAGGGAGACCGGCTGATCGTTGCCAATGTAGGCGACAGCAGGCTGTATCTCGTTGGTAATAAGATGCGCCAGGTAACAGAAGACCATTCTCTGGTGCAGGAACTGGTTCGTATGGGCGAGATTACCAAAGAACAGGCAAGAAATCATCCAGACAAGAATATTATTACCCGAGCGATTGGCGCGGAAAAGGATGTAGACATCGACTTTTTCCATGTAAAGGTTCGTGAAGGGGATAAGATATTACTCTGCTCCGACGGTTTGACCAATATGGTGAAAAATTCCGAGATCAAAGGAATTTTGAATCGGGAAGACCTGTCACTGGCAGAAAAAGTAGAATTACTTGTAGACACAGCAAATAAAAATGGTGGTATGGACAACATCACAGTGGTGGTTGTCGACCCAATAATAGATGAGGTGTAGAATGATTAATAATGGACAGTTGATTAACAACAGATATGAAGTTGTAGAAAAGATCGGCACAGGCGGCATGTCTGACGTTTACAGAGCGAAGGATCATGTGCTTGGCAGATACGTAGCAATCAAAGTATTAAAACAGGAATTTGCGGAAGACAGTAACTTTATTGTAAAGTTCCGCACAGAGGCACAGTCCGCAGCAGGACTGGAGCATCCAAACATCGTAAATATCTATGATGTAGGATGTGAACAGGGCAACCACTACATAGTTATGGAATATGTAGAAGGTATCACGCTGAAAACGTATATCGAGAAAAAAGGCCAGCTTTCTTTTAAAGAAGCCCTTAGTATCGCAATTCAGGTGGGCAGAGGTATCCAGGCTGCTCACGGAAAAGGTATTATCCACAGAGATATCAAACCACAGAACGTGATCATTTCCACAGAAGGTAAAGTAAAAGTTACAGACTTTGGCATTGCCCGTGTGGCTTCTGCCAATACCATTAATGCAGAAGTAATGGGATCTGTTCATTACGCATCTCCGGAACAGGCTAGAAATGGCTTCGTGACCAATACAAGTGATATCTATTCCCTTGGTATTGTTATGTACGAGATGGTAACTGGCCGTGTGCCATTTGACGGCGAAAGCATGGTAGCAGTTGCAATCCAGCATTTACAGGAAGAAATGCCAGCGCCAAGTACATATGCGCCAAATCTTCCGATCAGCTTAGAGAAAATTATTTTAAAATGTACACAGAAAAATCCAGATCGCAGATATGCATCTATGGATGAACTGTTGGCAGATCTTCGTCAGTCACTGCTTACACCAGACAAAGATTTTGTTGTGCTGGCTCCATTGGTAGCAGGACAGACACGTGTGATCAGCAAAGATGAGTTGGATCAGATTCAGCAGCATTCCAGCACCATCAAACCAGAGGAAGATGAGTATGAGGATGATGAATATGAAGATGATGACTACGACTATGAGGATGACGATGAAGAAGAAGGCAGATTCTTAAACAAAAAGATGGAAAAAGCCGTTACCATTATGGGTATCGTAGCTGCCATCGTAATTGTTATCTTAGTTGTTTACCTGCTTGGCTCCTTCTTGGGAGTATTCAATTTTGGCGGCAACAAGAAGCCACAGACCAACCAGGGCAGCTCCGTTGTATCTGAACAGCAGGCAGAACAGGTTGAAATGATTGATTTAAGAGGAAAGACTTTTGACGAGGCAAAAACAGAGTTAGAAGAACGTGGCCTTAGAATCGTTCAGGGTGAAACAGAAGAGTCTGACGAATTTGAACCAGGCCAGATCATCAGCCAGGATATCAAAGAAGGCGAAATGGTAGAAGTTGGTACAAAAGTCACCGTTGTTGTTTGTGCAAGCGCAGAAAAAGCTCCAGTTCCGGATGTAGTTGGACTGGACTCTGACATCGCAAAAGATAAGTTAGAAGATGCAGGTTTCTCTGTAAATAGAGAATACGAATACGCAGCAGATGTGGAAACCGGTAAGGTTATCCGTCAGGATCCAGCAAAATCAACCGAATTAAACAAGGGTGAAACCGTTACTATCTACATCAGCCAGGGTGAAGAAAAGACAAAGGTTCCGAATGTATTAGGTAAGACAGAAGCAGATGCCAAAGCTGCATTAAAAGAAGCTGGCTTCAATGTGGGAACCGTAACACAGGAAAACAGTGATACTGTTGCAGCAGGTCAGGTTATCAGCCAGAGCGTAAAAGGCGATAGCTATGCAGCAAAAGGTGAATCTATTAATCTGGTAATAAGCAAGGGCAAGGCAGAAGCAGCCAAGTATTACTTCAAAGCAGAAGTAAAAGCGGATAAGATTTTTGAATCTGGTGCAACAAATGTTTCTGCAAATATTGAATTGTCTGTGGAAGGTGAAGATGAACCAATCGCTACATGGACCAATGTAACAAACTTCCCATATACAGTATCCAAGTCAGATATCACAGGTGCTACCTCTGGTACCATTATGATTGAATGGCATTATACAGATGCTGAGGGAGTACAGCAGACATCTGTACAGGAAGCAAGTGTTAACTTCCAGGAACAGTAGGTAATTTAAATATTTATGCAAGGTAAGATTGTAAAAGGGATTGCCGGATTCTACTACGTTCATGTGGTAGGATCCGGTATCTATGAATGTAAAGCAAAAGGTATTTTTCGTAAGGACAAGCAGAAACCACTGGTTGGGGATAATGTGCAGATTGACATTATCGATCAGGAGGAACACATTGGCAACATTACAGAGATACTGCCAAGACAGAATGCCCTGATTCGTCCCGCTGTGGCAAATGTGGATCAGGCGGTTGTGATTTTTGCGGCCACCAAACCAAAGCCAAATTTTAATCTGCTGGATCGATTTTTAATTATGATGGAATCGCAGGACGTTCCTGCGGTGGTTTGTTTTAATAAGACAGACTTAACATCAGAGGAAGAACTGCAGCGGTTGGCAGATGTGTATAAGAACACCGGTTATCAGGTGATTTTTACCAGCGCGGAGGAAGAATCCGGCTTAGAACCATTACGTCAGGTCCTGGCTGGCAAAACCTCCACCGTGGCAGGCCCATCTGGTGTGGGTAAGTCTTCCCTGATCAATCGTATCGCACCAAATGCCAATATGGAAACCGGTGCCATCAGCGAAAAGATAGACCGAGGCAAACATACCACCCGCCATTCCCAGCTCATTCCAATCGGGGATGACAGCTATATCATGGACACACCAGGATTTTCCTCCCTGTCCGTAGAATTTTACGAAAAAGAAGAACTGTGGGAGCTGTTCCCAGAGTTTCGAGAACACGAGCCATACTGCAAATTCACTGGCTGTTCCCATGTCAGCGAACCAAACTGCGGTATCAAAGAAGCGCTGGCTGATGGCAAGATCAGTCAGGAACGCTATGAAAACTACGTTTCTTTCTACAAGGAACTGAAGGATAAAAAGAAATATTAACCTATGTGAGAATTACAAAAAGATAATTTTTAAGGAGAACTGTTATGAATTGTTTATCACCATCTTTACTGTCAGCAGACTTTTCCAAATTAGGCGAACATGTGCGTATGATCGATGAAGCAGGCGCACAGTACGTGCATATCGATGTTATGGACGGTATGTTCGTGCCAAGTATTTCCTTTGGCCTTCCAGTCATCAAGTCTATCAGAGGCTGTACCGATAGAATCTTTGATGTTCATTTGATGATTGAACAGCCAGAACGTTACATCGATGCTTTTGTGGATGCAGGTGCTGACCTGATTACCATTCATGCAGAGGCGTGTACACATATTGACAGAACCATTCATGCCATCAAAGACAGAGGTATTCTTGCAGGAATCGCATTAAATCCAGCAACACCGCTTTCTGTTCTGGATTATATTTTGCCAGAACTTGACATGGTTCTTTTAATGAGCGTTAACCCAGGCTTTGGCGGACAGAAATACATTCCATATGTAACACAGAAAATCCGTGATCTGCGCGCTATGATTGCAAAGACAGGAAAAGAAATCGACATCGAGGTGGATGGTGGTGTAACGTTAAATAATGCCCAGGAAATCTTAGATGCAGGTGCCAATATCCTTGTAGCCGGAACTGCAGTGTTCAAAGGTGATATCAAGGAAAATGTGGAAGGCTTTCTTTCAATTATGGGTGAAGCATAATATGGATGCAGAGGATTCTGTATCATAGTAAATATAAAGGTGACATAGCATATGCATATTTATATCATTACAGGGGGCAGAGTCGAAAACGATTTTGCCCTTTCTTACATGAAAAAACAACAACCAGACTGCATCATTGCAGCAGACAGTGGTCTTACTGCCTGTTACCAGATGGAGATTACGCCAGATCATATTTTTGGAGACTTTGATTCTGTGGAACCGACTGTGCTGGACGATTATAAAACCCGTGTGCCGGAACGGATCAAACAGTTTCCAACTCGCAAGGATGAGACAGATACAGAGCTGGCGCTTCGAGAGGCCATTGAGATTGTAAAACGGAGTGATGAGGCGTTTTGTGGCAAGCATAACAATCAGTGTAACGATCATATCATCACCATTTTAGGTGGCACAGGGACACGCTTAGACCATATCCTCGGCAATATCCAGTTGTTGAAGCTGGCATTGGACCATGGTGTTGCCTGTCATATTGTTGATGCACACAATCGTATTCGTATGTTGAACAACACTTTTTCCATTCAAAAGGACGAGCAGTTTGGCAAGTATGTATCCTTTTTGCCGTTCACAGAGCGGGTGGAAGGAATCACGCTAAAGGGATTCGAGTATGATGTAGAAGACTGGACCATGGAGTCAGGGATTGCCCGTGGTGTCAGCAATGAAATCAAAGAAAAGATAGCAGAAGTATCCATCAAAAAGGGAATTCTGCTGATGATAGAGTCACGAGATACTGCACAGGATACCAAGATGGCGGATCGCCCCACCTCAAACGTGTAAAGCGTTAAGTAGCGGGTAACATATATTCATAGACGAGGATGTGACAATGATAACCAATGACAAAACTTCACTATGGTTGATAATAAAGCCACTTATTGAAAATCTTCCGGATTCTGAAAAAACACTGGATGAAACATTGCTTTTAGTGTCTGGAAATCAAGAGCGATTACGATTTTTGATGGACAAGACCATTGGCGCTACCAATGATCAGCGGATGGTAAATGCTATGAAGCGAATCCTCATGCATGGCGGTCAAGAGATTCTGCAGAAAGATGAGGGATTCAAGAAAAATCTTATGAAAAAAGCTCAGACACACGAAAATCAGTTTGTGGTTATTTATGAAGACTGGATAGCGGCAGAAGCATACCTGAAAGTATATCTGTTGTTAGAGAAAGTATAAAAAAATAAGAAGAGTAAAATACACCGATACAAGATGGGATATCGGTGTATTTTTTATTGAAAAAAATGCCTATATATGGTAGTCTATATTAGTTAAAGTGTATTTTTGTGCCCATATGTGGTAGATAAGGAGAATATAAATATGAAATTAGGTATCGTAGGGCTCCCAAACGTTGGGAAAAGTACCCTGTTTAATTCATTGACAAAGGCGGGTGCAGAATCTGCAAACTATCCATTCTGTACCATCGATCCAAACGTTGGTATTGTAGCCGTTCCGGATGAACGTCTGAAACTTCTCGGTGATATGTATTCCTCCAAGAAGGTAACACCAGCGGTCATCGAGTTCGTTGATATTGCAGGTCTGGTAAAGGGCGCCAGCAAGGGGGAAGGTCTTGGAAACCAGTTCCTTGCAAACATCCGTGAGGTAGACGCTATTGTTCACGTTGTTAGATGTTTCGAGGATACAAATGTTGTACATGTGGACGGCAGTGTGGATCCTGCAAGAGATATTGAAACTATCAATCTGGAACTTGTTTTCTCGGATCTTGAGATTTTAGAAAGAAGAATCGCAAAGACAACAAAGGGCGCAAGAATGGACAAAAAACTTGCAAAAGAGTTGGAATTGCTGGAACAGATCAAAGCACACTTAGAAGATGGTAAGCTTGCAAAAACATTTGAACTGAGCGAAGACGAAGACGAACAGGAATGGTTCGCTTCCTACAATCTGCTGACAGCCAAACCAGTGATCTATGCAGCAAACGTTGCAGAAGATGAGCTGGCAGACGACGCAGCAGACAATCCACACGTTCAGAATGTACGCGCACTTGCGGAAGAAGAAGGCTCTGGTGTATTTGTGATCTGTGCACAGATTGAACAGGAAATCGCGGAATTAGACGATGACGAAAAGGCAATGTTCTTAGAAGATCTTGGTCTTGAAAAGTCCGGTCTGGAAAAACTTATCCAGGCAAGCTACGATCTTCTTGGCCTGATGAGCTACTTAACAGCAGGGGAAGACGAAACACGTGCATGGACCATCAAAAAAGGAACAAAAGCTCCACAGGCAGCAGGCAAGATCCACTCCGACTTCGAGCGTGGCTTCATCCGTGCAGAAGTCGTAAATTACCAGGATCTCTTAGACTGCGGCAGCCTTTCTGCAGCAAAAGAAAAAGGTCTTGTAGGACTGGAAGGGAAAGAATACGTGGTTCGCGACGGGGATGTAATCCTTTTCCGTTTCAACGTTTAAATAAAAGGATCGTTCCTTCGCAGAAAAAAATTGCCTCGCGCAAACCGTTTTCAGGTTTGTAAGAGCCAATTTTTTTCACACGAAGGAACAAATTTACATACCCTAATAAAAAAGGGTAATCGCTATGAGATTTTGTGAATTTAGAAAAAAACAAGTGATCAACATCTGTGACTGTAGATGCCTTGGATACGTGGATGATTTGGAATTTAACGAATGTACGGGACAGATCTGTGCAATCATTATCCGGGAACAGGGGAAATGGTTCGGGATGTTTGGATGTGATTGCGAGTACGTGATCGGATGGGACAAAATCAAAAAAGTCGGTCCGGACATTATAATGGTTGACGTATGTCTTGACAAAATTCGAATGAAAACATAGGAGGTTCCTGATATGAAATGTCCATTTTGCAGCAATCAAAATACCAGAGTTATTGACTCAAGACCAGCGGATGACAATGCATCGATCCGTCGTAGACGTCTTTGTGATGAATGTGGAAAACGTTTTACCACATATGAAAAGGTGGAGACCATACCGCTGATCATCATCAAAAAGGACAACAACAGAGAGCAGTATGACAGAACCAAGCTGGAAGCAGGCGTACTTCGTGCATGCCATAAGAGACCGGTTTCTGCAAATCAGATCAGCACTCTGATTGACGAAGTAGAAACAGAAATCTTCAACATGGAAGAAAAAGAGATCGCCAGCAATATCATCGGTGAAAAGCTGATGGAGAAGTTAAAAAACATTGATCATGTTGCTTATATCCGTTTTGCCTCTGTTTACCGTGAGTTCAAGGATGTGAACACATTCATGAATGAACTGAAAAAAATGTTAGACAAATAGTTTTTTGCGGAAATTTTTAAAGTCCGCACTCTAAAATAAACGAAATTACGAGGACGAAACATGTTAAAACGTTTTTATCCAGACGTATATGTGGATTCTGTCTATCAGATTGATTTTGACAGAATCTATGCAGATGGTTATCGTGGACTGATCTTTGATATCGACAACACACTGGTAACACACGGTGCGCCTGCCAACGAAGCGGCCATCGAACTGTTTTCCCACTTAAAGGAGTTGGGATTTTCCTGCTGTTTGTTGTCTAATAACCAGGAGCCACGTGTTAAGATGTTCAACGACAGTGTGCATGTCAATTATATTTACGATGCTCACAAGCCATCTACACAAAATTATGAAAAAGCCATGGAAATCATGGGAACAGACCAAGAGACCACCATGTTTATCGGAGATCAGATTTTTACAGATATCTGGGGCGCTAAAAAAACAGGCATCCGTACAATCATGGTGAAGTACATACACCCAAAGGAAGAGATTCAGATTGTGCTAAAGCGCCGTCTGGAGGCCATCGTTCTGCTGGGGTATCGGGGATTTGTGAAACGATTTGGGACAAGCAGTCCTGATAGTCCATTGAGCCTTAAGGCTCGTTATACAAAGAAGGGAGAATAAACGTATGAAAATTGCAATCGGAAACGATCACGCAGCCGTTGCTTTAAAAAATGAAATGGTTGCATATTTACAGGGACTTGGACATGAAGTGGTAAACTTTGGTACAGATACCAATGACAGCTGTAACTATCCGGAATTTGGTGAAGCAGTGGGTCGTGCAGTTGTAGCAAAAGAAGTGGATTGTGGCGTACTGATCTGTGGAACAGGCATCGGTATTTCTATCGCAGCAAACAAAGTAAAGGGTGTTCGTGCAGCAGTAGTATCCGAACCAGTATCTGCTCGTCTGACCAAGCTTCACAACGATGCCAACATTATCGCATTTGGCGCAAGAATCGTAGGAAGTGAAATGGCAAAAGCGATTTTGGATGCTTACCTTGGCACAGAATACGAAGGCGGACGTCATCAGAAACGTGTAGATATGATCCACGCAATCGAAGAAAAGTAAAAAGAATAAAATATTCAAAATTTTTTCAACAATTGTCAAAATTACAAGGAAAATAGTTGAAAAGCATACGGCTTTATTATAAAATGAACTAAGATATGGTCACAAGTGGCCAGTTATTTAAGGAGGATATTCACATGGTATCAGCAGGTGATTTTAGAAATGGTATTACATTAGAAATCGATGGACGTGTAGTTCAGATTATTGAGTTCCAGCACGTTAAACCAGGTAAATGTGCAGCGTTTGTTAGAACAAAATTAAAAGACGTTATCAATGGTGGTGTGGTAGAAAAAACTTTCAGACCAACAGAAAAGTTCCCACAGGCTCGTATTGATAAAGTAGATATGCAGTACCTGTACAATGATGGTGATTTATATTACTTCATGAACAATGAAACATATGATCAGATCGCAGTTGCTCCAGACGTAATTGGAACAGCATTAAAGTTCGTAAAAGAAAACGATGTTTGTAGAGTATGTTCTTACAACGGAAGCGTATTCTCTATCGAACCACCAATGTTCGTTGAATTAGAAATCACAGATACAGAACCAGGTTTCAAAGGCGATACAGCTACAGGTGCTACAAAGCCAGCTACAGTTGAAACAGGTGCTACTGTATATGTTCCATTATTCGTTGAAACAGGCGATAGAATTAGAATCGATACAAGAACAGAAGAATACATGTCTCGAGTATAATCTGTGATTCGATTCCAAGAGGAATCATCCATTTATAATTACAACCAACAAATCAGGCACTGAGGTGGACAACCACTTCGGTGCCTTTGTAAATTAATAGAGGACAGTCATATGAAATATAACTTTGACAAAATCATAGATCGAAAACATACTTCCTGCATTAAGTGGGATATCCCATTGGAGGGAGGCATGCCAAACGACGTACTTCCAATGTGGGTGGCTGACATGGACTTTGAGACGGTTCCGGAAGTAAAGGAACGTCTGCTGGAAGTGGCAGCTCACGGTATCTATGGATACACAGGCCGAGATGATGCCTATTATCAGGCAGTTTGTGACTGGTTTGCCAGTCGTTTTTCCTGGAAGATTGAGAAAAACTGGATTGTCAGCACCACAGGTGTGGTATTGGCTTTGGCGGCCGCTGTTCGTGCTTTTACAAAAGAGGGAGATGCGGTTTTGATTCAGCAGCCAGTATATTATCCGTTTTCCAATGTAGTCACCAGAAATAACCGGAAATTGGTGGTCAGTCAGTTAAAGGAATGTTCTGCCCATTATGAGATGGATTTTGTGGATCTGGAAACCAAGATTCAGGAGCATCAGGTCAAGATGATGATTCTCTGCAATCCTCACAACCCAATCGGTCGCGTATGGACACGAGAGGAACTGGAACGTTTGGCAGAAATCTGCAGCAAATATCAGGTGCAGATTGTGGCAGATGAGATCCATTGCGACTTCATCAGACCAGGATTTACCCATGTGCCATTCGCAACCTTACAGCATCCATGGAGCAAACAGGCGGTGGTATGCACTGCACCAAGCAAGACCTTCAATCTGGCTGGACTTCAGGCCTCCAACATTATCATTCCGGATGAAGCAATCCGCAGGGCATATACCACAGAACTGAATGCCATGGCGTCTTTTGGCGCAGGTCTGTTTGGTATTGAAGCCTGCAAAACTGCCTATCAGACCGGCGCAGAATGGGTAGATGAGCTAAATGCGTATATTGATGGCAATTATCAATATTTGAAAGCCTATCTGGAAGAATATCTGCCAAAGGTAAAAGCAGCAGAGTTACAGGGAACGTACCTTCTCTGGTTAGACTTCAGAGCCTATGGCTTTTCCGATAAAGAATTGTCTCAGAAAATGCTGCAGGAAGCCAAAATCTGGTTGGATGATGGCACCATGTTCGGAGCAGGAGGCTCTGGCTTTATGAGAGTCAACATTGCAGCACCAAGAGTCTACATCGAAAGGGCAGCCGGGCAATTGCGGAAAACCTTTGAGTAAATCAGGCTTTTATCATTTCAATACTTCTCTTTTAAGTGAAACATATGCCAGTCCGGATGCAACAATCTGGCTGACCAATGCGCCCCAAAGATATCCTCGCATGCCAAAGACTGGAATCGCAAATATCACAAACCCAATGCGGATGCTGCTGGCTGTCAGATTAATTGCCAATACGGTCTTTGGTTTTCCCAGTCCTTGCAGAACACTGCCCAGTGTACTTCCAAGAAACAGGAATGGGCAGATCCAGGACAAGATGCGTATGTACACACCGGCCAGATGGTTGTGGAACAGATGCATACCAGCGAAGTTGCCACAGCATAAAAACAGCAGTGTACAGGCAAATCCCAAGATCAGTGAGAATTCCACGGTTTTTACAATGAGAGATTTGATTCGTTCTGTCTGCTGTTTCGCCTGGGCATTGGATATTTCCGGTAACAGCAGGACAGAGACGGAGTTGCTAAGAACTGCCGGCAGCATCACAGAGGCCAGTGCCATACCTGTTAAGATGCCATACAGACTTAATGCATCGCTGGAGGAATAGCCAAAGGCTCTTAAACTTGCTGGGATCAGGATGTTTTCCAGACTTTGTGCCAGACTTAAGGCAATCCGGTTGCAGGTAAGCGGCACACCAAGAGAAATCAGGTTTTTGCCTGCTGTAATCAGATTCCCAGAGGCTGACTGGAACCGAAGCACAGTCAGGGAAAACAATGCTGCAGACAGTTCCCCGATGACAATTCCCCAGAGGGCGGCCTGTGCACTTGGTGCCTGCCCGGATTCCTCCAGGATAAGAAAAATCACATAGACACCTACAACTCGCACAATCTGCTCAATCAACTGGGAACTGGCAGGAATAGCAGCTTTTTTGGTTCCATAGTAATAGGCATTGACACAGGTGTGAATGCAGGCAGGCACGATTGCCAGCGCCATGACCTTTAACAGGTTTTCACAGGACGGCTCCTGCAAAAAATACTGGCTGATTGGAGCAGCATACTGGTAAATAAAAACAGACACGACCACAGCCAACAGTATAGAAGCTGCCATACCAAGATACAGGTATAGGCGAGCTTCTTTTTTTGTTTCGCAGAAAGCAGTGTATCGGGAGATGGCAGTCTGAATCCCGCCGCAGCAAATGGACAGGGAAAACATAAAAAGCGGAAAAACCAGCTGATAAACACCGAGAGCTTCTGCACCAATCGTTCTTGACAGGAATATTTTATAAAAGAAGCCAATTAATCGGGTGATGATTCCGGTGACAGTCAAAAGCAATGCACCTGCCACCAGTTTGCTGTGCAGTAAGGCCGCAATCTTTTCTTTTGAAAGTAACACTGTGGAAGTATTTGAAACCGTTGGTTTGTTTTTGAAAGAAAAGAAAGAATCAAACACGAGGAACATCGTCCTTTTTTAACTAATATATGTGTCAGAATGACAATCAGAACTTGGAAAAGAGGTTTGCCATGAACAGGATGATATATTTGGATCATGCTGCGACCACCAGACCGTATCAAGAAGTAGTAGAAGCCATGCTGCCTTTTTTCGGAAGTTACTACGGCAATGCTTCTTCCGGATACGAATTGGGCGAGGACAGCAAGATTGCCATTACCGAAGCCAGACGAAAGATAGCAGCCACCATGCGGGTGTCACCCGAGAATATCTTTTTTACCTCTGGTGGAACGGAAGGGAACAACTGGGTGTTGAGAAATACTGCAGGAAAAAGGAACAAAGATGCAGGCGTTGGTGGCCATATCATTACCAGTAAGATTGAGCATCCGTCGGTTTTGAATACCTGCAAACATCTGGAACGGCAGGGTTTTGCGATTACCTATCTGGATGTCAATCGATATGGGATGATTGAAATTCCACAACTGGTCAGATCCATTCGGGAAGATACCATCCTGATTTCCGTTATGTATGCCAACAATGAAATCGGGACAATACAGCCAATTCGGGAGATTGCCAATGTGGCTCGGCAGCGAAAGATATTGTTTCACACCGATGCGGTGCAGGTCTATGGACATCTGCCGATCTATCCACAGCAAACGGGAATAGATTATCTTACTGCCAGCGGGCATAAATTCAATGGGCCAAAAGGGGTTGGATTTTTATATGTAAAAAATCCGAAGACCATGCAGCCATTTATTACAGGCGGTGGACAGGAACGACAGATGCGGGCGGGCACTGAAAACGTACCGGGAATTGTGGGAATGGGGGAGGCAGCTCATATTTCCTGTACAGAAATGGAGAAAAAAACAGCTTCCCTTACGAAAAAGAGAGATTATCTTGTACATCGGATCAGAGAGCATCTGCCACAGGCACTTTTCAACGGGCATCCGATCAGACGCCTTCCGGGAAATGTAAACATCTGTATCCCGGGCATAGATGGCGGTGCATTAGCAGCCATGCTGGATCTGGAAGGGATCTGTGTTTCCTCAGCATCTGCCTGCTCCACGGGCAGCAACAAGCCATCCCATGTGCTAACTGCCATCGGAAGAAGTGAGGCGGAAGCATTTGGCGCGGTTCGTATGACGTTGGGAGAAGAAAATACCAGAGAAGAACTGGATAGAGCAGTAGAAGCGCTAAAGCGTGCAGTGTCTTATTTGGAAATATAAAAGCAGCCTGGATTTTGATATGCTCCCTTCTAGGTAGACAAGTGAAATAATAAAAACTTGTCACTAGGAGGGAGTATATTTTATGGGAAGAAAAGCTAAGTTTTCTTTCGAAACAAAAATCGACATCGTTCTACGTTGCTTGGAAGGAAAGACTAC
>JAFUPY010000013.1 GCA_017472565.1 Eubacterium sp. | reverse complement strand
GCCATCTTTCCAAAACTGCTTCTATCTGAGCAATCAACTGCTCTTTATCTGGCATATACAATACATAACGAGATTCAAATATATTGTTTGACAGTCCCCCGAGAAAGTAATAATCTTTCAAACAAAGAACTTTCAATCTGTCTTTTAAGTTCTCTAACAGACCAATTAGAATTAACTGCCTCTTTTTCATAAAAGCTTCGTTTATCTGCGTCAGAAATGGATAACAACTCACAATAATGCGACCAACTCAATTTGCCAGACAGTGTCTGGCATTTTGGATATGATAAATAAAAGGATCTCCTGTTCTGAAGGTTAGAACGGGAAAAACCTTTCCCAAATTCATTCGTTAATGTTTTTGACAATACTTCCAATATTTGCATTATCCAATTCATTTGCCATTCAATATTACTCCTCCACTTCCTTCTTTAATTAAGGTCAAACTTCTCCAAAAATACCGCTATCTTCTCCAGACAGATCTTGATATTCTCCTGGCTATAGGCATAGGAAACACGGATATATCCATCGCCGCATTCGCCGAAGGCATCCCCTGGAATAACAGCTACTTTCTGGTCATCTAACAGTGCTTTGCAAAATTCCTGACTGGACATGCCGGTCTTTTTGATGGATGGGAATACGTAGAATGCACCTTCTGGCTCTACGACGTCCAATCCCATTTCACGAAAACCTGCTACCATGAGTTTTCTTCTTGCATCGTATTCGTCACGCATCATGGCTACTTCCTGTTCACGAAGCGGACTTGTCAATGCTTCTAAGGCTGCCACCTGACTGGTGGTTCCCGCAGACATAATGGTAAACTGGTGTATCTTGTTCATGGCGGCAATGACTTCTGCAGGACCCGCTGCCAAGCCCAATCTCCATCCGGTCATGGCAAATGCTTTGGAGAAACCATTTAGCACCACAGTTCTTTCATACATGCCTGGAAGGGATGCAATGGAAACATGTTTTTTTCCATAGGTAAGTTCCGCATAAATCTCATCACTGATGACAAAAATATCATTTTCAATGAGAATCTCACGGATGGCTTCTAAGTCTTCCAGTTCCATGATTGCACCTGTTGGGTTGCTTGGGAATGGAAGCAAAAGTACTTTTGTTTTATCTGTAATGGCCTCGCGAAGCTCCTTGGCTGTCAAACGGAAGCGGTTTTCCTCCTTCATGCAAAGATGCACTGGTACACCGCCAGCCATCATAACACATGGAATGTAGGATACATAGGATGGCTCCACCACCAACACTTCATCTCCTGGATCTACCAGCGCACGAAGGGCCAGATCGATACCCTCACTTGCTCCAACGGTAATCAGGATTTCGTCAGCCTCATCGTAATTCAAATCAAACTTTTTCAAATATCTTGCGGCCTCAGCGCGCAGTTCCACCGTACCACGATTATCTGTGTACTTGGTCTGCCCAGCCTCAAGAGATCGTATTGCGGCTGCTCTTACATGGTCCGCCGTTGTGAAATCCGGCTCGCCAACACCAAGAGACATGGCTCCGTCCAATGTATTTGCCACATCAAAAAAATCTTTAATTCCTGAGTCCGGCATTTCAGTTACAATTTTTGATATATAACTTTTCTTCATTTTCAACCTTCTACCTTCTTCTTGCTTGTATGTAAAGCGAGGACTAATAATGTCCAAGCATTTCTTCCTTAACCTTAATATTATAATGTTGCCACCCCAACTTCGCAAGCCATACGACAGAATCTTTTCTTAAAAAGAAATCTTTTCCTTTTCGCCATGCAGAAATTGAAAAACTTATTCTTTATTTGGATAAAGAATAGATTCCTTTTTTCGTAAATTTAGTGTATAATTTTGGTATCTATTTGGCACATCATAGGAGGGATATATTGATGAACAATTTATTATTAGAAGTTAATGGCCCAGTTGCGGTATTAACAATCAACAGACCAAAGGCATTAAATGCTCTTAACAGTGAAACATTAAACGAATTAAACGTAGTTTTATCCGAAATCGAAGCTAACAGCGATATCAAAGTTGTTATCTTAACAGGTGCTGGCGAAAAATCTTTCGTAGCAGGTGCTGACATTTCTGAAATGGTTAACTTCACAGGTGCTGAAGGCCGTGCATTCGGTATGAGAGCTTCTGAACCATTCTTCAAACTGCAGAATATGCGTCAGGTTACTATCGCAGCAGTGAACGGCTTCGCTTTAGGCGGCGGTTGCGAGATCTGTATGGCATGTGATATCCGTATCGCATCTGACAACGCATTATTTGGACAGCCAGAATGTGGTCTTGGTATCATTCCAGGATTCGGCGGCACACAGAGACTTGCTCGTTTAGTTGGTATGGGACGTGCAAAAGAACTGATCTTTGCTTGCAACAATATCGATGCAGCAGAAGCTTACAGAATCGGTCTTGTTAACAAAGTAGTTCCACAGGCAGAACTGATGGAAACAGCTATGAAGATGGCTAACAAAATCGCTCGTAACGCAAGCTACGCAGTTGCACTTGCAAAAGCAGCTATCAACAACGGTTATGACATGGATATCAAGAACGCTGTTGAATACGAAGCAAACTTATTCGGTTTAACATGCTCTACACATGACAAAGTAGAAGGTATGACAGCATTCCTTGAAAAACGTAAAGAGAAAAACTTTACAGATTTCTAAATCGATGTAAAATAATAGGCAGGGGGATAAAATTTCCCCTGCCATTTTTTATCTGAGTACTTTTTTAAGTAAAAATAGTTGTCTGTATTTTTATTTAAAATAATACTCAGAACAATTCTTTTTAGGAGGATTCATCATGAACAATAAAATCATCGGCTTTATCGGCGGCGGCAACATGGCCTCTGCTATCATCGGCGGCATCATCTCTTCTGGTCTGGCTGACCCAGATCATGTCATCGCAGCAGACAAATTCGAAGAGGCAGTTGCCCGTTTAAAAGAAACCTTTGGCATTCAGGCTTCCACATCAAATGTTGAGATCAGCTCCAACGCAGATATTCTGTTTTTGGCTGTAAAACCTAACATGTTCGCAACTGTGATTCCTGAAATCAGAGACTATATTAAAAAAGACGCTCTGATCATCTCCATCGCAGCCGGTCAAACAATAGAAAAGATTGAAAGCTTATTTGAAAAAGAAATCAAGCTGGTCCGCACCATGCCAAACACGCCAGCATTGGTTGGTGCTTCCATGAGTGCCCTCTGCCCAAACAAAAATGTGACAGCGGAAGAACTTGCCATTGCGGAACAGATCTTCAACAGTTTCGGCAAATGTGAAGTTGTTTCTGAATCACTGATGGACGCTGTGGTTGGTGTCAGCGGATCCTCACCAGCCTATGTATATATGTTTATTGAAGCCATGGCAGACGCTGCCGTTTGTGACGGCATGCCACGAGCGCAGGCTTACAAGTTCGCTGCCCAGTCCGTACTTGGTGCAGCAAAAATGGTGTTGGAAACAGGCAAGCATCCTGGCGAATTGAAAGACGCCGTTTGCTCCCCAGGTGGTACCACCATCGAAGCAGTGGCGGAATTAGAGAAAAATGGATTCCGTGATTGTGTAATCAGTGCACAGAGAGCCTGTGTACTGAAGTCAAAAGATATGAGCAAGTAAATGAAATAGGTTATTAAATATTGTACCTTCGCTGGAAAAATCGGCTCTTACAAACCTTAAAACGGTTTGCTCGAGCCGATTTTTCTTCACTTTATCACGCCGCCCCCAAGCACAGTATCTCCATCGTATAGTACTGCTGCCTGACCAGGTGTAACTGCTCTTTGTGGTTCGTCAAACTGAATCTGAACATGGGTGTCATCCACTGCTCTGGCTGTCGCCCACTGTTCTTTCTGACGATAGCGTATCTTTGCTTTGCATCGAATCTCATCCTTTGGGACTTCTCCCACAATCCAGTTGAAATCCGCTGCAATCACTTCTTTTTGATACAATTCCTGTTCTGTGCCAAGGACGATGCGATTTGCTTTTGGGTCGATCTGTCTTACATACATTGGTTCTGGCAGGGACAGTCCTAGTCCTTTTCGCTGTCCTATGGTGTATCGGACAATGCCTTTGTGACTGCCCAACACGTTACCATTGGCGTCAACAAACTCTCCCTTCGGATAACGCTTACCCGTATATTGTTCCAAAAATCCCACATAGTTGCCATCGGGAACGAAGCAGATGTCCTGACTATCTGGTTTTTGGGCATTGACGAATCCATTCTCATCCGCAAGCTGTCTCACCTGGGTTTTTCTCATGTTCCCCAGTGGGAATAATGTGTGTGCCAACTGCTCCTGGGTCATAGAATAAAGCACATAGCTTTGATCCTTCGTCTCATCCAGAGCCTTCTTTAAGAAAAATTTCTTACCATCATACTCTATTCTTGCGTAATGTCCGGTAACAACGTAGTCGCAATCGAGTATCTTTGCCCGCTCATAAAGCTTATCAAACTTCATATAACGATTACAGTCAATACAGGGATTTGGTGTGATACCTGCCTCATAACTGTCCACAAACTTCTGTATGACCTTCTGGCAAAAATCATCTTTAAAATTGAACACATAATATGGCATGCCTAGACGATATGCCACACTTTTCGCGTCCTCCACGTCGTCCAGTGTGCAACAGGTACGACTGCGGGGCACACCGATATCAGCGTTGTCGTACAGCTTCATGGTACAGCCGATACACGCATACCCCTGTTCTTTTGTCAAATAGGCGGCGATGCTGCTGTCAACACCGCCGCTCATTGCAATGAGAGCCTTTTTATTTTTCATCATTTATAATTTCAATGGAATCTCCGCCGCGGACAATTCCTTCCTCCAAAACAATTGTAAAAACCCCTTCTCGTGGCATGACGCAGTCACCTACCTGCTGGCGGATCGCACAGGCGGCATGACATTCCTTTCCAATCTGGGTAAGCTCCAGCAGCACTTCACCGATGCGAAATTTTGTGCCGATTGGAAGGGAGTAAAGTTCAATACCTTCTGTCAGGATGTTTTCCGCAAAAGCACCAACAGGAATGTCCGGAAGCACCTTTCGCATCCTTTCCACACTTTCTGTTCCCAACATACTTACCTGACGATGCCAGTCACCAGCATGAGCATCACCAACAATACCGTGCTGTTTTTTGAGCTGGATTTCTGGTACAGGATGTTTTATGGTTCCCTTTTTTTCGCTGATACATACCGCAACCACTTTTGCCTGTTTGGATTCGTTTTTTTCTATCGCGTTTGTCATGCAAATCCCCCTTTTTCTGATTATAAATCTGAGAAGATACTGTATAAGAACTTCATGTTTTCTTCGTTGTCTTTATATTCATGAGTATGCGTTGTCCCACTGATGACCTTCTGCCCATTCTGATATGCAAGAAGGGTTGCGAATTTCACTGGCTTCCAGTCTTCTTTGCTCAATGGAGTGGTGGAAAAAAGCACCTGCTGCTCCTTTTTAAGTTCATAAAGTGAATCCACGTAATTGGAATGCACATAGAACAATTCCTCATCGTATATCAGCAAATTCAGCTTATTTCCCTTTGACATGTGCACAATAACGGCATCTAACAACTGAAATCTCTCTTCTGCACTCATGATTCTTTGCAGTCGTTTTTCCTCTTGATTGATCTGGTCTACAAGATAGAGCAATATTCTCTCGCTATCTGTTTCTCCCTTTTGAATGTCCACATATTTGCTTAAAGGCGGGTAATCAAAAATCGTCCCATTGTGCACCAGAGTCCACTGTCTGCCAGTGTCATCCTTTGTGGTATAAGGGTGACAATTGCCATATTCCACATGTCCTATGGTGGCATAGCGGATATGGCCAAAGGCATTTTGTACCTCTAACGGAACGGACAACCGCTCCTTTAAATAATTACTTTTGTTTGCCTGAATAGGCTCCTTTTCTATTTGAATCTGATTTTCCTCCATACATGCAAGCCCCCATCCATGGGGATGTGCATCACCATGTGAAAAAAAATCTTTCAGATAATCATTAATCTGACACTTCTTGGCGGAGCTGATCCCAAATAATTCACACATATTTGGCCTCCTTTTTCATCATTTCTATATGGTTTCGCCTAACTGTTTGGCATACTCTTCTGCCAGAGCAAGCCCACGGCGCACATAATTATCCTGGAACAAAGACTTGACCTGTACTGCATATCTCATCTCAGGGAACAAGACCTTTTGTTCCTGCTCCTGTATGATTTTCACCAACTGAAACTCCCCTAATCCCGCGTAAAAGCGCTCCAAGGAAGACAGCACCTGCAGTGCTGCATGTCTGATAGGCATGGAAGAATTCCAGCCTGTCTCGATCCAGATTTTTTTATCATCGTATTTTGCTGCATTCTTTTCATTCTTGATTGCCATTACCTGCTCAAATGGCCAGAACACCTCATCCTCCAAAGACAAAAGATAGATAAGAAAAAGGTGCAAAAAGTGCAGATCTTTCTTGCAAATGCCAACTGACTCCAGCGGATTAAGGTCCAGCATACGAAGCTCAATATGATTCACGCCGTTTTCTTTCAAACGCTCCAGGGTGTTTTCCCCTGCAGGCTTTAGTCTCACCGGATAATACAGCTCTGCCGGCTCCTTTAGCTGCCCATTTTCCACATAGGATTCGATACTTTCTATATAACTCTGTAAAGAATCATACTGCAGGATGATGTCAAAATCATTCCAGTAGCCGATGTTACTGCAACGTGGAGATGCCAGGTCTTTCTCTACACTCTTTCCAATTTCCTTTTCGCTGAAAAAAGAGCCATCCATGACCGGACTGGCTGCCGTAAGATAGACAATCAGCCAGCTGTATATGGTGACCTTCTTGGCCAGCTCCAGATAAATGCGATCCTTGAATTCGCGCATGGTAGAAAACTCACTTTGGCTGTATGCTGCCGTAAGAAACGCCTCAGAAAAAGAAAAATTAAAATGTATGCCTGAAAAAAGCATCTTCTTTTTGCCGTATTTTGTAGCCAAATATTCTCTGTATAGTCGTTTTCCATGGAATTTGGCCTGATAGCTTGCAATCGGAATGTCTGATTCACCTAACACATAGGGCGGATTGGAAAATGGCCACAGCAATTCTTTTCCACTTTTTTGATGCTGCAAGGTATCTACCACATGTTTCTGGAACTTGGCAAGCTGTTCCCACGCCTGTTCCACACTGTCGGAAACATCTGTAATGATTTCCACCTGATTTTCACAAAAATCTCTCTCAATATTCGGATTGTTTACAAAGGGATGTTTTGTATGAGCCAAGAACCCTTTGGTGGTTACTCTCAGGCTTTCTTTTTCCAGGCCAAATTTTCCCTCCAGCATATGTTGTCGTATGTTTGCATTGCTAAAATCTATACTCATTTTTCCGTCACACTCTCCGAATCGTTGGTGTAAATAAGAAAAAGAGAGCTGAATATTTTAACTATTTAGCTCTCTTTTGCTCACTAAATATAATACATATCCTGATCGTTTTCTTTGTAATCCAAATAGTTCTTCCTTAAGTCATCCAGGGTAATGCTCTTAAGGGTCTCTTCTAATTGGCGATTGATCTGATCAATGACAATGTTCTGGATACTGACTGCGATACCTCGGCCATGACTGTCCTCTGGTACTTCCTCGTCTTCAATTAGATAAGTGCCGTCCAATGCTTCCAGTATTTCTGAAACGGTTAACTCTTTTGGATCAACATTCAGTCGATATCCACCTTGAAAACCTTTGATACCTTTTACAATTCCTGCTTTTCGCAAGGTCGCAAAGACCTGTTCTAAGTATTGTTGTGAAATACCATTTCGCTCTGCGATGCTTCCAAGTACGGTATAGGAATCTTGGGAATTGGCAGACAAATCAATCAACGCCCGCAGCGCATATCTACATTTTTTTGAAAGCTTCATGGTTACCTCCTGTCATATATAAAAACAAGATTCTTTGGCATATCCACTGAACCAAAAGCACATCCGAGTTTCCAGTACTATATGTCCTATCTCAATTACTCTGTAAAGAGTGGTGTGGAATAATATCTGTCACCTGTGTCTGGCAGCAATACTACAATTGTCTTGCCTTTGTTTTCTTCACGTTTTGCCAACTGGATTCCTGCGAATAATGCTGCGCCAGAGGAAATACCTACTAATACGCCTTCTTTTTTCGCAAGAAGTTTGCCAGTTGCAAATGCGTCTTCATTTTCGATTTTGATGATTTCATCATAAATATTTGTATTCAGTACATCTGGTACGAAGCCTGCGCCAATACCCTGAATCTTATGAGGACCACCTTTTCCTTCGGAAAGAACTGGAGATCCTGCAGGTTCTACTGCTACGATCTTGATATCTGGGTTCTTGGATTTGAGGTATTCACCAACGCCTGTCAATGTACCACCTGTGCCAACACCACCTACGAAATAGTCTACATTGCCATCTGTGTCGTTCCAGATTTCTGGTCCGGTTGTGCTTCTATGAATCGCTGGGTTTGCAGGGTTAACGAACTGACCTGGGATAAAGCTACCTTCAATCTCTGCTGCCAATTCTTCTGCCTTGGCAATGGCACCTTTCATACCCTTTGAGCCATCTGTTAATACTAATTCTGCTCCATATGCTTTCAAAATATTTCTTCTTTCTACACTCATGGTCTCTGGCATGGTGAGAATGATTCGATATCCCTTCGCTGCTGCGATAGATGCAAGACCGATACCTGTATTACCAGATGTTGGTTCAATGATAACGGAACCTTCTTTTAAGAGACCTTTTTCTTCTGCATCTTCAATCATCGCTTTTGCGATTCTATCCTTAACGCTTCCTGCTGGATTGAAATATTCTAGTTTTACAATAAGAGTTGCTTCTAAGCCAAGCTCCTTCTCAAGATTTGTTACCTCTACTAATGGTGTGTTTCCGATTAATCCAAGTGATCCTTTATAAATGTTAGCCATAATTCGCTCTCCTTTTCCTACCAAATTGGTATGTTTTCTATGTTGTCTTTGATTATATTCCTACCTTTCCTATCTGTCAACTAGTATTTCTAATTTTTTTCATTTTTTTCCAAAAAAAATGTGTGCGATAGATTTCTCTATCACACACATAAAATCCAAAAAAATTATTCTTCAGGTTTTGCAATCAAGTCCGCCAGTGTCACACTGTCCACATACTTGTTGATCACGTCCCACATGCCTTCCCAAAATGACAATGTGACGCATTGATCCTTGCGAGGACATTGATTTGGTGTATCTTCAATGCAGGCTAGCGGTGCAAGACTGCCCTCTGCGGAACGTAAGATCTCTCCGGCGGTATATTCTTCCGGCTTGCGGGCAAGCATATATCCACCGTTGTTGCCTCTATAGCTTTTTACAAATCCGGCCTTGGTCAGCGCAGGCATAATCTGC
>JAFUPY010000012.1 GCA_017472565.1 Eubacterium sp. | reverse complement strand
GTTGCCAAGGCTTTTTTTATTACGCAGCCAACCCTTTCTCGTCAGATTGTCAATTTGGAGAATGAATTGGCAGTTACCTTGTTTGACAGAGAT
Source organism: Eubacterium sp. (assembly GCA_017472565.1). Lineage (GTDB taxonomy): Bacteria > Bacillota > Clostridia > Lachnospirales > Lachnospiraceae > Brotonthovivens. The sequence goes on along the minus strand of JAFUPY010000012.1, from coordinate 5,571 downwards.
CATAACAATGTGCAGCTGACACGGGAAGGCAGATCTTTTTATGAAAAGGTAAAACCAATTTTTCTTGATCTAATGTCGGCTGTTCGAGATGTACAGAAAATGAATGAAGACAGCGAAACCTTGGTGATTGGTATTCAGGAAGAACAGTTGGTAAGTGCTAGTTTTTTGTTGGCTCTTAACAAGCTGCGGTTCAATCACCCGGAATTGAAGGTTGCCATTCACCGCAGCCAGACCGTAGAGTTGATCGAGGGGCTTAGCCTTGGAAAGTACGATGCCATTAATATGATTCGCTTTCCCAATATTTCTTATGACGAATATCACTATATCGAACTGGAAAATGAATGTTCCTATGTGGCCGGTTCCAAGCATCTGGAGGGATTTGACAGACCGGCGGTTACAAAACAGGAGTTTGGCGAACTGCTGAACCAGTATCCGCTGATTTTCCCGCTGCTGTATGATACCATGGATGACAATGGTGCAAAGAAGATGCTGTTGGACAACTTCGATGTGGAAAATGACAATGTAAGTGTAGTTCAGTCTGGACGACCGATCTCCTTGCCAGTACAGGTTTCGGCACAATTGGGTATCTCTGTATGTAACGAAACCAATATTTTCAGTATCGATCCAGAGATCAAGATGATGAAGATCATCGATACAGAGGGTTCCTATGGAAAAGGCATCTTTTATCGGAAACAGCCGGGTAATCTGTACTTGAAAGAGTTGTTAAAACTGGTGCGGGAAGAAAGCGAAAAGAGTAAGGATCGATAACGAAAAACAAGGTTGAGTTTGTCCATAGAAGTTCTTGAAAGAGAGGGATTCTTATGAAAAAAGAAATTATCAATCCAGATACAGTAGTAACCCCAGTTGCGCCTTATGCAACACTGGTGAAAACATCAGAGATGAAAGGGATGGCCTTTTTGGCAGGGCAGGTGGCATCCGATGTAGAGAACCATATTTTATGTGTTGGCGATATTGCAGGACAGGCAGCCGTTGTTGCAGAAAATATTAAAAAATGTTTGGCGGCAGCAGGCCTTGGGCCAGAACATGTGGTATCTACCACCACCTATATTATAGAAAGCGTCAGAGAAGCCTACTTTGAGACAGGTGCTTTTAAAGTCATTTTGGAAGCCTTTGATCACCCGGCAGATACGCTGATTGGTGTGGCTGCCTTGAATGGATCAGAGCGAGGGGTGTTGATGGAGGTCAGCGCAATCGCCGTTTATTAAATTGGGATATGATTAGAAATAGAAAACCGGGATGTTCTGATAAGCAAGTCATTATCAGCACATCCCGGTTTTGGGCTGTCTGGGCAATTCCCTTTTTGTTCATACGGATTTAGAATGAGGTTTTTATACGGATGCAACAATGCTGTTTTCATACTGGTTCAAAAAGCATTCTGCCGCCGCTGTTGTATTTGCAATCAGCATCTGTAGATCCTCTTTGACCGCATCGTCCACATGCACTCCTGCGGTAACGGATGTAATTTCTCCTGTTTTTCTACAGATCATGTCAGCCACTTTTTCTGCAAGGAAACGATCCTTGTGACCATAAGCGGTGATAACGTTAATATCGCAAGTGTTTTCCCCAGTTGCCGCGTTCCTGGATGGAACCGCCAAAGCCACTGCGCCAACGTGTGGAGTATCCCCACCGGTGATAAATACGGTGATGCCGCGTTTGTTTGTCGTTAAAATTTCCAATGTAATAATATGTTTGCCTTCTCCGTGAGTAATGGTAATCATGGTGATCTTCCTTTCTGGTGATTGGACATAAATATTGCTTTGTGTACGAATTTGGGTACGAAAGCCAGTTTTTTACAAAAAACACTTTATTGCTGTTCGCTCCTTAAGTATAATGGAAGTCGAGGTATTTTACAAATCTTTCCTTTCAGGGAAAAGGGAATGCAGATACCAACCATAAGAAGTGAGGCGTAAGATGAAGAACAAGTCCAAACTGAAAAAAATCAAAGAGAAAAAAACGACCATTGCAAAGTTTCCATCTCAGTGGCTGTTTGTAGCAAAGGAAGAAGTGACCGCTCGTGATGTAAAAAATGCCCTGGATGATTATGTTGGTATAGAATTGGAGATTTGGGAGGCAGCAGGTATCGTAGAAGTGGTGTTGTCGGATGGAAGGTCTATTGACTTTGAACAGACAGAGGTAGACCTGCATGATGCATACAGCAACGAGTTTTTGGCAAAGCAGCAGGCGAAAGCCTTGTTCTATGTGACCATTCACCCGGACAGCGCAGACCTGGTAACACCTGTGATGCAGCATGTGTTGGGCAAAATCGCAGGTGTCTTCTGTGGCGATACCGACGATTTTTCCCCATTTGTACGTGGCGAGAAAAAAGAAAAAGCCACGGGGTAACAGAGGTTGTTTTTGAAGTGAGGTAGTAACATGGTTCAGGATATTGCAAGGGGCGCGGTCATCCGCAAAACACAAAAAGATGTAAATATTATTACAGGGAATTATGAGGCGGCCTTTGCCATTGGTCTGCTTTCCAGGATTACGGGAATTGCCGTGAACACAGAGGAAAAAGATGTGGTGATCATGAAGGCACAGCTTATGGAACAGATCCCATCCTATGAGCCCCGAAATGACAGAGAACAGGTGCTGATTCGTATGCTAAAGGATTACAAGCCATCTGCCGTTTGGGATGAGGATGTGGAAGCCATGTTTCAGAGAGGTCTTTTGGAAGATGCAGATATTTTGACAAAAGAAAGTTTTTTCCATAGATAGTTCTTGTGGCAAATAGTTGAAAACGAATATGGATAGAAATATTTTGATAGATAGAAGTGAGGTAATTGAGAATGAAAAAATACGCATTTGGTGTGGATATTGGCGGAACAACGGTAAAGATGGGATTTTTTGACGCAGAGGGAGCACTGTTAGAAAAATGGGAATTAAAAACCGATCTAACAGACAACGGTGCAAACATCTTACCGGACATTGCGGCGTCCATCAAAGCAAAAGTGGCAGAAACTGGTGCCACAATGGAAGATGTGATTGGTGTGGGGATGGGTGTTCCAGGTCCGGTCAATGAAGATGGCGTTGTGTTAAAATGCATCAACTTAGGATGGGGTGTATTTAATATTGAAGAAGAAATGTCCAAGCTGACAGGTGTGCCATGCAAAGCAGGAAATGATGCAAACGTGGCAACCTTAGGGGAAATGTACAAGGGCGGCGGAGCCGGCTACGATGATCTGGTAATGCTTACCTTTGGAACCGGTGTTGGCGGCGGCATCATTCATGACGGTAAGATGATTTCCGGTGTTAACGGTGCAGCAGGCGAGATTGGACATATGCCAATGAACCCAATGGAAACAGAACCATGCAACTGCGGTAACTGCGGCTGCCTGGAGCAGTATGCTTCTGCAACCGGACTTGCCAATGTGACAAAGCGGATTTTGGCAGCGTTTGATGTGAATACCAGCCTTCGCTACTATGAACCATTGACGGCAAAGGAAATTTTTGACGCATACAAAGAAGGCGATCCTCTTGCAAAGTCTATGGTGGAAGACTGGGGAAGTATGGTAGGTAAGGCCTGTGCGACCATCGGTATTGTTGTCAATCCGGACGTATTCGTGCTGGGCGGCGGTATGTCAAAGGCTGGTCAGGTAATGATCGATGTGGTAGAGAAATACTATAACCAGTATGTATTCCATGCAGCAAGAGGAACAAAGTTTGTGCTTGCAACACTTGGTAATGATGCTGGTATTTACGGCGGGGTGAAGCTGGCGCTGGATGCAGCAAAAGATATCTGTACTTGTTAAGTGATGTGCAGGACATAAAAAATGCCATGAAAGCTACAGGCTTATATAACGAGAGTGTTTTTACACAGTAGGAAAAGAGAAGAGAGAATTATTAAATAAAAAGTAGAATTAGGAGAAGACATAATGTTAAATTTCACAAGTGACTACATTGAAGGTGCACATCCAAGACTGCTGCAGCGTTTGATTGATACCAACATGGTGACACAGGTTGGCTATGGCTATGATGACTATTGCCAGTCTGCAAAGGAAAAGATCAAAGACGCTTGTCAGTGTCCGGAGGCAGAGGTTCATTTTCTGGTAGGGGGAACCCAGACAAATACAACAGTCATCGATTCTATGCTTGGTATTTATGAAGGTGTTGTTGCCTGTGACACAGGCCATGTGAATGTGCACGAAGCAGGTGCGATCGAAAGTACCAGACACAAAGTGATTCCATTGCCAAATCATGACGGCAAGATCTGTCCAAAGGAACTGGAAGCATATCTGTATGACTTTTTCAATTTCCAGGATGCTGCACATATGGTAAATCCTGGTATGGTGTACATTTCCTTCCCAACGGAACAGGGAACCCTGTACAGCAAGGAAGAACTGACACAGATTTCCGCTGTCTGCAGACAGTACCACCTGCCATTGTACGTGGACGGCGCACGTTTGGGATATGGTCTGATGAGTTCAGAGTGTGACATCACATTGCCAGAGTTGGCCAAGCTGGTAGATGCATTTTACATTGGCGGTACAAAAGTTGGTGCTCTTTGCGGCGAAGCCGTAGTTTTCACCAAAAACAATGCCCCAAAAGGATTCTTTACTATCATGAAACAGCATGGCGCACTTCTTGCAAAAGGCCGCGTGCTGGGATTGCAGTTCGACGAATTGTTCACTGACAATCTGTACTTTGAAATCAGCAAACATGCCATCCGAATGGCAGAACTGGTAAAACAAATTGTGACCGAAAAAGGCTATGAAATGGCTTGGCATTCACCAACCAACCAGCAGTTCATCAAGTTCAAAGACACAGATCTGGAAAGAATCAAAGAGCATGTAAAATACGAATACTGGGAAAAATGTGGCCCAGAATATTCCGTAGTCAGATTCGCCACAAGCTGGGCGACCACAGAAGAAAACGTGTTGAAGTTGAGAGAAATCTTATAAAAGAATTAGAATGGGTGGGGAGCCTGCTAAATATTTTAAAAGCAAAACTTTAGCAGGCTCCCCAGCACACTAAAAAAAGACCTCATCACGAGGTCTTTTAATATTTTATCCCTGCATTGCCACTTTTTTAGCTCTGCCTTTGCGGGAAGCGCTAAAGTATGGACACTGAACGATGGAGCAGCGGAAGCTCTGCTTGCAAGTATTAGCGCACTCCTGGCAGATCTCGTTGTACTGAATCTGCTGCTGGTCATTCATCAAAAAGTCAGCGTCGCTCATGCTGACACCATATAAAAACTGTGTGATATCCATCTGTTCGTACATTTAGAAAGCCCCTTATATAAAAACCCGACATTGTGAATCATAAACTTACGCGGATATTCTAACACTAGAGGCGGTATAATACAAGATGTAGTTTGAGATTTTTTCAAAAAACACAATATTATGTGCTTTCCTTGTTGATAAAGATGGAGTATCATAAAAGAGAAGTGGAAAAGTCGGTCTGCTTACAAAGGAAAATAACAACGAGATGCGTGAGGAAATAAAGTATGAAGTTTCGAGAAATCCGAAAAGGTACAGAGGGAAGATTTATCAATCGTTATGATGTGGTCTATGATATGGAAGATGGAAATCAGTTGGTTTATGAGATGGTGTC
>JAFUPY010000115.1 GCA_017472565.1 Eubacterium sp. | reverse complement strand
TGTAACCACAGACCTTTCTTTTATGGAAATGTTTGCAACCAACATGATCAACATTGTTGTCAACGGATATATTACGGTTGCGGTTATGATCCTCTGTCTGTTTGTTTACAGTCCGTTAGTAGGTACCATTTCTTCCGTTGGCGTGGTGCTTTCAGCCTTCTTCCTGCATCTGCTGGAAATGCAGAGTAAGAAAAACGCCCCTCTCCATCAGAAGGCGCAGGATGATATGGTGGAAAGCTCCATCGAATACCTGCGTGGTATGCAGCTTGTAAAAGCCTTCAAGCAGGAAGGTGTATCGTTGGGTGGCATCAAAAAGGCATACCATGATGCCAAAACCATCAATATCCAGATTGAAAAAGAATATATGCCGGGTAACTGCATGCATCTGTTTTCTCTGAAAGCGGCAACCGTCGGAATTGTTGCTGTTTCCGCATGGCTCACATGGAACGGCAATATGGATCTCGCTACAATGCTGATGATGGATATGTTCTCCTTCACGATTTTCGGAAGCATCGAATCTGTGAACAATGCGGCTCATGTCCTTCAGATCATTGATGTGACTTTGGATAAGCTGGAGCGAATCGAATCCGCAAAATTCATTGATGAAGATGGTGAAGATAAACCGCTGTTGTCCGCAGACATTCAGTTTGAAAATGTATCTTTTGCGTACGATCAGAAACCGATTCTGAAAAATGTGGACTTCACAATCCCTGCAGGAAGTACCACAGCCATCGTCGGTCCCTCCGGCAGTGGAAAGACAACCATCTGCAATCTGATTGCCCGCTTTTATGATGTAAACAGCGGTGCAATTATCGTAGGCGGCAGAAATGTAAAAGAACTAACCTGTGACAGCTTGCTTGGAAATATCTCCATGGTATTCCAGAAGGTATACCTGTTCCATGATTCCATCGAAAATAACATTCGCTTCGGTAATCCGTCTGCAACACAGGAAGAAATTGAAGCAGCGGCAAAGAAAGCCTGCTGCCATGATTTCATCATGCAGCTTCCAAACGGCTATCAGACTATCATTGGTGAAGGCGGTTCCACATTGTCCGGTGGTGAGAAGCAGCGCATTTCTATTGCCCGTGCAATTCTGAAAAACGCACCTATTGTCATTCTGGACGAAGCGACCGCCAGCATCGACCCAGAAAACGAACATCTCATTCAGCAGGCAATCAGTGAACTGACTGCAAGCAAAACGGTTATTGTCATTGCCCATCGTCTCGCAACCATTGAACACGCAGATCAGATCCTCGTTGTAGATCAGGGGAAGATAATCCAGAAAGGTAAACATAGCGAATTGATTGCACAGAATGGCTTGTATCAGAAGTTTATTAACATCCGTGAACAGGCAGAGGGGTGGAGTATTGCCTGATAGTGATTTCCTAATACATAAAAAGAACTTTGTCTTAACTTGGGACAAAGTTCTTTTTATGAAATCACCTGGCTGCAAGTTAACACAAAATTACGAGATAACTTAGGACCGAGTTGGTCTGAAGTTGCAATCTAAACTTCTCGACAACTTGTCGGAAAGTTGACCCATTCTTAAAAAATGTGCAGATGCACAGAAACTTGGAGAGAAGCAGTCATGCACTACGGTGTATGGCTGCTTATTTTTTATCCATGGCTCAACACAATAGACTTATTCATATTTTTCGAGTACAATTATGATGAATGGAGATGAATCTGCACCAAAACAGATATTTTTATAAAATTTAAAAAATTTTTTGAGAGATTGGAAAAAATCAGCCTATCTCATGCCCCTATATTATAGAGGGGCAAAACAACACAGAAACCGAGGTGATTACAATGGCAAATATCAGCCCTTACAGCTTTATCGTCGTGCTG
>JAFUPY010000114.1 GCA_017472565.1 Eubacterium sp. | reverse complement strand
TTTGGGAAGTTCCTTCAAATGTCGGAAGGCCATGCGCATGGCTAGGATGCAGGGACCGACGCTGCGATTGTCGGATACCTGATAGCCGATGATAGAGCGGCTGGCAGCATCCATGATAAACCAGATATAGGCTTTGATGCCGCGAACTTTTATATAGGTTTCGTCAGCAGTGAACACATTGCCAGTTTTGTAATCGTAGTTGTCGACGAAAGGTTTTATACAGATAGCGGCAGTTTTGCAGTAGTTGGCTATCTGCTGATGGGAAATATGTATGTTGTAGAGGTCTTTTAGAGCCTGTGAAGTTTTTCTTAAGGATAAGCCGAGATTAATGTGAAGAGTCAGGCACAGGGACATGACATGGGCGTTGTGCTTGGAGAACTTCAATGAAGAGGCATTCTTGGGGAGAGAGTTTAAGTCCATGGCAAAGAAATCCACAGTGAACTCACGGTAGATGTAATGGAGTTTATATTTGTTTTTGCCGTAGTCCTCGTCCAGATCCTTTTGTTCCACTTTTTTAAGATTGTGGAGATAGTAAGGACATTTGGGATTGACGCATTTGTGTACACGGAAGAACTTGCGGTCTTTCTTAGCAACCAGAGTATTGCCGCAATGAGGGCAGGTGAGGCGGATGGGAGTGGTGACCACTTCACCGGATGAGAAAGTCTGTCCACAGACCTTGCATTGGTACTGCCCGTTACCACCATTGTTATCATAAATATAATGGTGAGGGGCACCGCATAAGGGACAGATTGTATCTTCAGGAATGGATTTACCGTTGCGACGATGGACCGGCTTAACGGGTTTGCCATACTTCCATAGGTAGTATTCCAGAAGGAACTGCCAGTCCTGTTTGATAAAAGGTTTGATGACAGGAAGTTTATCAATCTTAAATTTCTGGTACTTGGGAGAGTATGAATCATCAAAAGCCCACTGCTTTAGAGGAATGTATCTGCAAATAAAACTTAAAAGCCAGCAGTTTTGTTGGTAAAGGTATTGAATTAGTTGAAGTAAATAAAGTATAATGTCCATGAGCAATGACTCCGTGTTGATAATGTTGTTTGTGGTGAACTCATTATACTTCTTTTGGGAGGTCATTGCTCTTTTTATTTGCAAACTCCTGAAAATAAAGGGTTTAGAAAGAAAAATAGGTAGTAAATTTGACACTACCATCACATGGAAAGGAGCCCTTTTATGAAAAATACAAGAATTGAAAATAACGCCATTTTCTACTCCATGAACGGCGAATTAATTCGTATCTCCTCCTGCGGGGAAAATACCATTCGCTTTCAGGGATTCCCCGGTTGCCGATTTATTGAGGAGAACTATTCTCTTATCCCGGGGCAGTGTGAAGTACAGATTGAAGAATCGGAAAAGTGCATTTCCCTGCAAAGCGGCAAACTGCGTGTAATTCTGGAAGAAAACGGCAAGACCGCCTATTATTACGATGATAAGAAGATTTTGGAAGAAAAGCCGGAACAAAACTTTGGCTATGGCTTTCACCATTACACCAATAAGGGCAGTGGTCTGTGGAATGCCAGAGTCACCTTTGAGCCAAACGATGGTGAACACTTCTTCGGAATGGGACACAGCTGGGACAATCCCTTCGACTTGAAAGGCTCCTCTATTGATATTGTAAACTTAAATGCGAAGTGTACCATTCCCTATATGTATTCCTCACTGGGTTATGGACTTTTATGGAACGTACCTTCTACAGGCCTTGCAGAGCTGAGCCATAACAGAACCCGCTTTACCAGTGATTGCTGTCAGGCAATTGATTATGTAATTATCGGCGGTACTCCTAAGGAGGCCTGCTCCATCCTCGCAGATTTAACGGGGCACGCTCCCAAGATGCCGGACTGGGGCATGGGCTTTTGGCAAAGCCGCCTTCGCTACGAAACCCAGGAAGAGCTCCTTAGTGTTGCCAGACGATATAAGGAGCTGGGAATTCCTCTTTCTGCAATTATCGACGATTACTTCCATTGTACGGAGCAGGGCGACTAAAAATTTGATCCACAGTATTGGCCGGATGTAAAGGCAATGACGGACGAGCTCAATGAAATGGGCACCAAGCTGATTGTCTCCATGTGGCCCACCATCAACGAAAAGAGCGAAAACTACCGGTATATGTCCGAAAACAATATGCTGA
>JAFUPY010000113.1 GCA_017472565.1 Eubacterium sp. | reverse complement strand
GTGACAGCAATCCGTATTATTTGCTGTGCTTTGTATGGAGCAGCCAGTTATTTCGATGAGAAAGAACGGCAGATTCCAAGGATTCTCAGTCTTCTCGCATGCCTTTGTGCAGGAATTGGCTGGGGATCCAATATTTCATGAACAGACAATTTGTACCAGGAAATCTAGTGGTTTCTTTTGGCTTTTTTGGAGTATTGGTTGTCTTTTGGTTAAAAGGTCAAATAGTGTTGGGTGACTTATTTATAGTTGCTTCCATGCTTGTATTGTTGAGCAATGGTCAACCCACTTTTGATCTATTGAGAAAAGTAAATATGTTGTTTTGCATTGATTTTTTTAGCGCAGCCATTCGGCTTTTAGTGCGGCGCATTCGTAAAGACACGTCCAAACAGCCGGGATGTCCTTTTGCCATTCATTTGTTAGCAGCTTTTTTGATTGTATCAATATGTTAGGAGGACGGTATGACAGATTTAAAAAGAGCAGTAGAGAATATTATCGAATATTTTGTTACCCAGGAAGCACAGACGTTGACAAGGATGTATCGTGGACAGGTCTCAAAAAGGGAGTTTTTGCAGATGGTTCACCAGTATATCGTACAGGTGCTCCGGGTGGAAGAACGTTATGTAAACCTAATTGTGGAAGAAGTCAGCAAATATATTTGGGGATACCGTATTCTGTCGGATCTGATTGCAGACCCAGAAGTTTCTGATATACGTATACTGGCCTATGACAATATCAGGATCAAGAAGAACGGAAAGCGGCAGAGTACCAATTTGAAGTTTGATTCTCCTAAGGATTTGCAGTACTTTGCAGAGTATTGTGCTACCAAATGCGCCCATTCCTTAAGCATGATTCATGCAGTTGCCAATTGGACAGATCGCAATGGGGATCCGGACTTTATTCTCAGGTTCAATGTTACAACAGCATTCGTGAATTCTGTGGAAACACCATATATCCATATCCGAAAGATTCCAAAGACCAAGACTACGGTACAGCAGTTGATAGCCAAAAACTTTATGAACCCGCAGGTGGCGGCTTATTTGAAGCAGAAGGTGGTTTCTGATGGAGGCATGATCTGGTGCGGTAAGGGTGGCTCTGGAAAGACCACTGGCATGAACGCATTTTTAGATGAGATTCCAGAGGATAAAAGCTGCCTTGTAATTCAGGAAAATGAAGAATTGTTTAGTCATACACATCCGGAAATGATGTTTCAGCATATTGTGCTTCGTTCAGGAGATGGCGTGATCAATTACGATCTAAAAGATTTAGCGCGAAATGGGTTGTTAATGGATCTGGACTATTTTGTGATTGGAGAGATCAAGGGAGGAGAAGCGTTGTATTTTCTCAATGCTTCTTATACAGGGCATCGTTGCTGGGCCAGTCTGCATGCCATGTCAGCCGGTGAGGCCATGATCAAGCTTGCGGATTATGCCAAGTATGAGGGTGATTATACAAGGGAACAGGTTCTAGAGATGCTTCAGGATATTCGAACCATTGTGTTCATGAAAGATTTTAGAGTGCAGGAAATAACGGAAGTAATAGGATTTGACGAGGCAGAGGGCAATCTGATCTATAAGACCGTTTACGACGAGAAACAGGGGATTAACCTGCTGCCGGACACAGACAGCGAGGGCTGTCGAATATTACCTCGAATCAGACCGACGGTGCATTAAACGGGAGGTATTTGTAACATGGAAGGATTATCACTTGGATGGACAATTGCAAGAATTATAGTGCATGCGGCTGCAGGAGCTGGAATTTTTATGGGAATCTATCAGATTCTGCTTCTGGGGTACAAAGGCGCATGGATCAGCAAAGGCTGGAATTATCTGTTAGAACATACCAAGCAGGTGCAGCAAAAACGCGAACAGAACTATCAGCGGCAATACGAGGAGGTAGGTATTCTGGAAAAGATTCCATTGGTGCAACGATGGGATCAGATGTATGCACAAAGCATGATCCAGCATCAATTCCCAGAATTAAATGCCCAGTTGTATGTCAGCCTGTTATTGGTGGTGGCTTCAATTACAGGGCTGTGTGGATTGTTATTCTGGCACAAAACACCGGGATATGGAGCTTTGGCAGGCGTGTGTTTGTTTTTGCTGGTGCTATTTTGTGGAATGTTTTATGTAAACCTATTGCGAAGGCAAAAGAAAGCACAGACAGAGAAAGAATTGGTTCCCTTTTTGAATATCGTGGACAATTTCAGCAAGTCAGAACAGGATTTGTTTCAGATATTTGAACTGGCGGTGCCATATTTAAAAGAACCAATAAAAACTGCTTTGGCAGAAAGTGGGCAGCATGCGGCGACAACTGGTAATCGCAGTGAAGCAATCAGGGACTTGATATATCGCATTGAGCACCCTAAGTTTCGAGAAATGATTCAAAATCTGGAAATCTGCTCAAAGAATGAGGCCAACTACACCCGAATCATGAGTGACATGCGAGACGGACTTTCTGCATATATGTCAAATCGCAAGGAAGAACGCGGCATTTTAAAAGAAGGACAGATTCAGATCATTGTGATTATCTGTATGGGAATTCCTATGGTAGCCATGCTCAGTGTGATCACACAGGTACCACTGCTTAGCATGGCGGAAAATTTCTTTGGACGGCTGATTATCGGTTACTGGGTGGTACTACTTATTTTTATTGTCTATCAGATGTTTTTCCGGACAACAGGAAGGGAGTCGTAATGAAGCAGCGAATCAGAAAATTATATGCAGGGCAGGAGTATTTTCTGCGAAAAAGTGGTGCTATGTTCTGGCTGCCATGGCTAAGCGAAGAACGGTATTTCCTACTGCGAATCGGAACGGCTTTGTTATGTGGAGTCTGTGGTGTAGGGATTAGTCGATTGCTGGAACTGCCCAGCGTGGCGGTTGGCGCAGGATTTGTTTTTGGGCTGGTGTTGGGATATTTTTTGCCGATGATTGCCTTTCAGGTGTCAGATAAACGTGACAACGAACAGATGATGTCGGATATCCGAAAGCTTTATGAGTATGTAAAGATTCAGGTAAAAGCAGGCATGTATCTTACCAACACGCTGTCCGCCTGTTATCTTGCCATATCCAATCGTCGATTAAAGCAGGGACTGTTGGAATTGAATTCCCGCCTGATCGCAACCAATAGTGTTTCCATGGCAATGGCAGATTTTGAAGAGAAATTCACCAATGAATATATCGGATATTTTTGCCTGATCATCAAGCAGTCAGAGCAGAGTGGCCGAATGGCACAGATGCTGGATGACATGACCAGGCAGATGGCGGATATGGAACGCTACATGATGACACAGAAAAAGGGACGAATGGAGCGCAAGGTGCTTTTGCTGACCTTACTTGTGTTTGTCGGAATTTTATTGATTGCCGCTTATCAGCTGGCAATTTCCCTGATGGCATCCGTCACAGGAATCATTGGATGATACATCCAAAGCACAAATGAAAATGGCTGATACAGCCTTAAAAATTTACAAAAGAAAAGGAGACTTAATTATGTGTGCATTAAAAAATAAAGTTATGAATTTAACATGGAAAATGAGAATTGCAGGAGTAAATATGTTGGCGAAAAAGGACTCTGGCGAAAGCCATGTCATCACAGTGATCGCTATGTGTGTTATCGGTGTGGCACTGGTAACCGTTCTTTCTACTTCCTTAAAACCAGTGATCGAAACATTGGCAGGCGAAATGCAGACCAAGATTACTGCAATGTTCACTGCATTATAAAAAGGAGTTCTATGTTTCCATGAAAACTATTTTATCAAAAAAAGATAGCGGCATGCTGGATCAGATATTGCCTCTTATCGTAGGTGTGTTTGTCCTATCTATTGTCTTTGTTCTGATGTTGGGAACCATGGAAAGTATTCAAATGAAAAATCAAATCGATCTGGTGGCGCGGCGTGCAGTGCTGTTGATGGAGACCAATGGTTACATTGCAGACTCTATGGAAGAAGAATTGCTGCAGCAGCTGGCGGATGTAAATGTGGAAAATGCAGCCATTGAGACCAGAGGATTTTCTGTGGCAAGTCAGACATGGGGAAGTGTGGATGAAAGCTCTCCCGCGGCTTATGGACAGAAAATCGAGGTGGAGATTACAGGAACTGCCAAGGCAGCCTTTGGCAAAAATGAAGGTTCCGGTGTATTTACCACGATGATAGAGCGCAGTGAAGTCCCTATTCGGGTCGTTCGTGTCTCTACAAGTAAGAATTAAATTTGTTAGAAAAGCGGAGGAGGATTAACAGTGGCTAGGGTGCTAAAAAAAATAATGTTTATGTGTCGATTTCATTCGTTAAAATCCTTTCGTACATTTGGTTGTTTTAGAAACAAGAAGGACGTCGGAATGTCCTTGATGCCATGGGTCCTCTTCTGTTTTTTTATAGCAGTATATCTGTTTGTACTTCTGTTTGCCCACAGTGTGCATATTTCTACCAAATATGTTGTGGAAGATGCCCTTGCAGCGGCGGCATTGGCAGGAGAAGTGGCTGATATGGAGTTGTTCAGTCAGTATCAGGAATTGATCATTACGAATCTGGATTACTCCAAAGAAGTGTTTGAAGAATCGCTGCAGGCATCATTGGGATTGTCAGAGCAGGGCTATCCACCGGCGGAATCTGTGTATTTTGAAAGCAGTGTGCCGATACAGATTGTGGAACTGACGCTTTATAACGTGTGTCAGGGACAGGTCTATACAACAGATCTTTTGACTGCGTCAGGCACGCTTAGCTTTACAGAAGCAGAAGGTCTTGGGGCGTCGTCCGGCTGCGAATTGCAGGGATCCTTATTGACAGATACCGGGACATATGCCTATAGCGTCAATATGTTGAGTGGGCAGAAAAAAGCGATTAAAAACACATCTCTCTATGCAAAAATTCAATTCGGAATTTCGGGATATGACGGAACAGTAGTGATGGTAGAAAAGGATATTTTGACAGATATTCAGCAAAATGAGTAACAGAAAGGGACAATGGAATGAAAAAGACAAAAAAGAGAAAGAAAAATACCTGGGTCATCATTGCAGCACCTATGGTGGCAGCCGTTCTTTTTGTGGGCATTTTTTTGACCATTGAAAAAAAGGTGTTGTCCAATTACGAGGTCAAAACCGTGGTGACAGCCAGAGTTGAGATAGAAGAAGGAACACAGGTCACAAAAGAAAATGTGAATGAACTTTTTACAACCACAGAAATGAAAACAGAGTATGTGATTGACAATGCTATTGTCAATCAGGAGCGTCTGATCGGGCATGTGATTGAGAACAGGATTCATGCCAGAGAAATGATCAGTTCAGCGGATGTGACAGACAGGCAGGCCTGGGTGGAGAGCCTGAAACAGCCGGTAGAGTTTACCTTTACCGCGAGTTCGGTGGCGGCGTCTGTGGGTGGCAGCATTCGTGGCGGAGATGTGATTGATGTGGGAATCACCATGCAAAAGGCAGATGGAACCGCCCATTTTGAATCCATAGGACGAAATATATATGTGAAAGAGGCTTACAATGAAAAAGGAACTGCAATTCCAAGAAGCGACAAGGAAACGGTATGTACCATGTTTCGTGTCGTTATGGAGCAGACAGAGGGGGAAGCCTTTCTTGAACGGTTAAGAGCAGGAGATGAAGTCATAGTAACACTTCCGAAATAGAGGATTTGGGAGGTAGGATATGCTTAAGATAAAGAGAAAGAAGAAATACATAAAAATCATACTGGGTATTGTGGCAGGCTGCAGTTGCTTTTTTTGCGCAGGTCTGTTGCATCACTCAGAGAAGAAAGTTGATATCAATATCAGTGCTTATGAACAATTTGAGGGCGATATATACGATCCGGAACGATTAGAACCTGTAGATATGATGCAGTTACAGACAAAATGGCAGGAACAGTCCCTGACAGATACCATAGATGTGACCACTTTTGGGGAATTATCGGATGTATCAAATGGGGCAAATTTGTCACAGGAAGACCGCATCTTAGGATGGGTTACCCAGCATGGTATTGGAAAACGGGAAGTTCGCTATTACATTGATGATAATCGGTTTGCCATTGGCTGGCAGTATTTGCAACGGGATGGTCTGTGGGATTGGTATTATTTTGCAGAAGATACGGGCTATCTTGTAAGGGACACTGTGATAGATGGTGTGGTGTTATCTAAGGATGGCTATGCGATTTCTGTGTCTGCCGCCACAGAAGAAACCTTGCAGGCAGCAGGTCTTGCTGCCCACTGTGAGGAAGTGGTGGTTCAGCGTACCATTCATGTAACAGAAGAAATTGCATACGCAAAGGACATGAAGCTGATTGGTGGAACTGAGAATCCTGTCAGTATCAAAGGAACTGCTATGGAAGAAAACGTCCTGTCTGTTATGGAGCAGGCTGTGCTGACGGTCGCTTCCAATGTGGCAGTCAGCACCAATGGCAATGCGCAGAATGGGATTCATGTGCAGGAACAGGCCCAAGTGCATTGCTATGGAACGGTGGGGGATCTGGATGAAAGCACTGCTCAGTGTGGTATTTTGGCATCGGGAAAAGAAACAGGTGTTTTCCTTTATCCTGGTGCAACGGTGACCGGCGCCAATGTGGGTATTTACAGTCAGGGTGACACGGTTTTACTGGGAAATAATGATTCGTCAGTCAGCAACAAGTTTGCAAAATGGTTGCCAGATTATAACGATATGGCGACTGTTCAGGCAACAAGCCTGAATATTTTAAGTTCCATTACCGGAAATTCAGAAACGGGTGTTGTGCAGGATGGCGGAACCCTGACTATGAAGGGTGCGAAAATATATAACAATGGCACGTTGGGCGGCTATGGAGTGACTGGCTCCTATGGCGGTGGTGTGTGCCTGAAAAATGGTGCGGTGATGGATATGACCTACGGAAATATCGCGGGCAATCGTGCTGTTTGTGGCGGCGGCATCTATGTGGACACAGGGTGCACCCTAAATCTGAAAGGTGGTGTGATTGGCGGAACAGAGCTCTATAATGTCTCTGGTTCGAACACCACAAGCAATGGAAATTATGTGAGAGAAAATCGCCTTTCCTCCAATGGGTATAAATATGCATATGGTGGAGGCGGTGGTATCTATTCCAAAGGTACCATCAATGCCGCTTCCACCAGAGCAGTGAAGATTACATATAACTCCGCAGAAGGCAGTATCGGTGGTGGAGGCGTGTTACTTGCCGATGGAAATGCCCATTTTTCCGGCGAAATACGGATTTATAACAATCAGGTCTATTCATCCGCTGCCATCAGTACCAGCAATCTGGTGGGAAGCGATGATATCAATGGGGAAGGGGCAGGAATCCGCATTGGAACAGAAGAGACGGGAAGCATTGTAAACTGTACGATCAATTGTGAAAATGCCACGGATTTTCCAGAGGTCGAAGGAGAAGTGCGGATATATAACAACTCTGCCACAGGAGATGGTGGCGGGATTCATGTGTCCTCCAATGCACAGAATCAGCTGGTTGTAAAGGGAAGCTGCGCAGTGTATTCCAATACGTCCACGACCGATGGTGGAGGTGGAATCAAAACCAATGGCGGAGCTGTCTATCTGTATGGGACAGAGCTGTATTCCAATACCGCACAAAATCACATGGGCGGTGGTCTGTTAGGTGCAGGTATCGTAGATTTGGAAGGCTGTGCCATTTATAACAATCATGCAGGAAAAGAAGGTGGTGCAGTTGCCTTTTTTAATTCCACGCAGGGTGTTGTGGGAAATGGATATCTGCACGGATGCATGGTTTATGAAAATACGTCTGGAGCAGATGGAGCCGGTGTGGCAGTTATGAATGGTGCCACCGGAAGTGTCCAGGGCGACAGTCATGTGTATGATAATGGCAGTCAAAAGCCGGGTGTGTATTGTGATGCGTCTTCCGATTTGATTTTAAGTAAATGTTATATCTATGGAAATACAGGGTACGGAGTATCCAATAAAGGAAGGACAGAAGTGTCTGGAACCGCATTGATTGGCTTTTCTGCCTACGAGTCTGCGGATGCGTTTACTGCCGATCCAAATGCCAATGGAGGCTTTTATAACACAGGAACACTACAAGTTACGGACAGTCGTTCGTTTCTGATATACGGTGGAGAATCCGCTGCACTGCACAATGCCGGTGGCAATGTTACCTTTGAAGATGGCAGCGGCAGCCGATTCTATGGTAAGGGTGGAACGCAGGTTGTCTGGAATCAAGGCAGGATGACCACAGAGGGCAAGGGCTTCTTATTCAGTCCCCTCATCGTCATTTCCGGTGATGGTGTTACCTATGGAGTGAACAATGATGGCGGAAGTCTCATCTGGCGGGGCGAAGTAAAAGGCTCCAACCGTATCACCGAGACAGGAATAACATCTGACAATGTGGGTGGCCTGACCTATGGTCTGTACAACCAGAATGGTGGTGTGATACAGATGCAGGAAGGAGAGGTGTCCACCAATCAGACGGGCATTTATAATGCAAATGGAAGTAAGACCTATCTTACGGGTGGTGTGTGTCAGGATTCTGTGGAATATGGGATTTACTGTGAGACAGGAAGTCAGCTCTATATGGCGGAAGAAGCAGCGGTGGACACCAGTAATACCGTTTTTTTAGAGCCGGATTGTTATATTGATATTAATGGCCCGCTGACTACCACCGATGTAATTGCAACGTTGGATACAAAAGCAGAGCAGGATCGTGTGGCAGGTCGCATTATGGCAAAGGTATCCTATGCAGGTGGTTCTGGCGCAGGTGAATTGTACAATGCGGATGGCAGTGAACGATTTGTTCTGGCTTATGATACCGTTGACGGCGGAACACCGGCATTTCTATTGGATGGAAGTCAGATGCAGGGAGTTAGCGAAGCGGTGGCAGCAACCATTACGACGCAGGATATTTATTTGAGTACGATAATAGAAGAATCTAGTGAGACCAATTTAACAGCCTGGCTGTATGATCATACTGCATGGCTGCGGGAGCAGATGGCTGGCAATAAAACAGATGCACAGTATCAATATTTTATGGCGGGTGATACCGGTGTGATTACATTTACAAGTACAAACATGTCGGATATCAGCATTATTTGGCCGTCAACCGGAGGTGTGGACGAATTAAAATCCTATGACCTTTCAGGTACACAGGTGGTAAATCAAACCTATGTTATTACAGAATTAACAGATATCATTTCAGAACCGTATGAGAACAGCAGTTATCAGTTTCAGGTCCCAGCAGGCACTCCAGAAGGGAGTTATCGTGTGACTGTTGTTGGAACAGACCTGTCTGGAAAAGAATGGAATTGTATTTTACAGGTCAATGTTGGAGATAAGCGCATTTCCGGAACCTTTCGGACACGTATTCGTTAAGGAACTGCTATCTTTATAAAATCGTAAGAATTTCTTCGGGAAACCAACGTGGTATTTTGCACATCCCTATGCTATACTTACAAAGAGTTTTGTTTGTAAAAATGTGTAACAACACAAAATACATATCCCTTTGTGTCACAAAGGGGTTGCGTAAGAAAAGAGGTGCCGTAAGGCATGAGCAGAAAATACCACTATTATAAAAAGAGAAGAATGCTTCGCTGGATTGGATGTATCATCTTGCTGGCTGCCATCGTTGTTGGTATTATAAAAGTTACAGACGTTATCCAGAACATAAGACAGCCAAAGCAGAAAGTGATTACCGATACACCACAGTTTGATGTAGATCTGCTAACGGTGAATGAATATTCCAGACCAGGGATTGAACGCAGCGAAATCAATGGAATCGTTATCCATTACACTGCCAATCCGGGCAGCACGGCGAAGCAAAACCGAGATTATTTCGAGGGTTTAAAGGACAGTAAAGCCACAAAGGCAAGCTCCCATTTTATCGTTGGAATAGACGGTGAAATCATTCAGTGTGTGCCAACTGCTGAACTGGCATATGCATCCAATGACCGCAATGTGGATACGATTTCCATTGAATGCTGTCATCCGGATGAAACGGGAAAGTACACCGATGCTACCTATGAATCACTGGTAGAACTGGTGGCATGGCTTTGTGGAAAATTTCAGCTGGATACCCAGTCTATTATCCGTCATTATGATGTGACAGGAAAGGCATGTCCGCTTTATTTTGTGGAGCATGAAGATGCCTGGATCCAGTTCAAACAGGATGTACAGGACTATATTGGCAAATACGGAGAGAAGATAGAGTAATAACATGAAAGCACTATATGATGCATTGCAGAAAAAAGAAAATGTAAGAGAATCTCTGATTCAGTTAAAGACAGCCTTAAAAAAGCAGGAGGCAAAGCTTGTGTTTGAGAAACTGACAGGAAAAAACTATGATTTCCTGATGCGGTTTTTAATTGCCGAAGATCCAAAGGTACGTAAGCATGTGGCTGGTGTTTTAGGGGGACTTCGTTGTC
>JAFUPY010000112.1 GCA_017472565.1 Eubacterium sp. | reverse complement strand
TATCGTGAACTGGTACATGCAAATCACAAAGTTGGTGCAGCATTCTCTCTTGGTGGAACAGACTGGACAAACTTCACATTAAATGCAACACGTATGGCATGTATGGAATATGTAGGTTCCTACGATGCGATCGTGGATTCTGTTCACTTTGACTTTGTTCCAGGTGTTGGCGCGATTTGTTTAGAAGACGATATGCTGGCTCGTATGAGACTGCTTGGCGAAAACGTTGCAGATGCTTTAGTAGAAAAAGCAGAAGGCAAAGTGCCAGCTTACAGAGGACCACAGGGCGTATGTCCAGACTGTCACGGTACTATGCTTGAAATCCGTGAGGACGGTGTATACTGCCCACAGTGCTTAACAAAAGCAAATGTCAGCATTATCGATGGCAAACTGGTAGCAGACTTTACAGAAGAAGCAAAGGCGAAAAACCGCTGGAGTCCATGGGGGCAGAATCTCCATGACAACAATATCAGAAAAGGTCATATGAAGGCTGGGCAGGGCAGAGAAACAATTGCAGAAAAACGCAAAGAATATGCTGCAATGGATTACGTAGTAAAATTGCCTGAATTAGCAAAATAAAATAACACATCTTGGAACCATGTCGAAAGGCATGGTTCTATTGTTAGGTATTATCTGTCATTCAACGCTTCCCAATAAAACTGTGAAAACAAAGAAATCGCCTTGTTTCCATTATCCTTTCGCCAAAATACACCACTATAAAGAATTGGCGCATTATCCAGCGGGATACTGACAAGATTTTTAAAAGCATGGATTGGTGCGGCATCGGATAAAATGGCGATGCCCGAGCCAGCCTGTACCATCAGCATGACACTTTCCACATAGTCATATTCGGCTACGATATTTGGCTGGACGCCACAGCGGTTGCACCAGTCAAAGTAGTAGGCATATTCATTGGAGTTTTTTCTATGCCCATGGGCGATAAAGGACTCATTCTGCAATTCTGTAATAGAGATAGCGTTTCTATTTGCCATTGGGTGATCATCTCTGGCGATAATAGAAAAATGATGTTCGTCCAAAATCTTGTAATCATATTCGTCTACCAGTTCATCCATGGAAAAGATAGCCCAGATCATATCCAGGGTCTGATTATCTAACTTCTTAAACATTTCTTTTTTGTTATACCGTCTGGCAGTTATCTGGATAGCTGGGTATTTCTGATGAAATGCCTTGATTGTGTCTGGAACGAACAGGCCATGATCAAATGCCATAAATCCGATGTGCAGTTTGGCGGACAGATTCGCTCCTGTTGGAACGGCGGCCTGACGTACTTTGGCATACAGGGTCTGCTCGTTGGAAAAGAAACTTTCCAGTTGTCGCTGCAGTTCTTTTCCGGCTTCTGTCAGAACCAGGTTTCTATTGGTGCGGATAAAGAGTTGTGTGCCAAAGTCTTTTTCCAGGTCGGCAATGGTCTTGCTAAGGGAAGACTGGCTGACATAGAGCAGCTCTGAGGCTCTGGAAAGGTTCTGGATTTTTGCAATTTCGTAGAAATATTTTAATTTGTTGTAGTTCATTTGGTTGACTCCCGATATATGTTACAAGGCTGTGCGATAAATGCAATTGACATAAACAGATATCTATTTTTTCGATATCTGCATATGATTATATACTATTTGTGGAATAGTGAAAAGAGGAGTATCCTAATAATGCAAAGATGTTACATTTTTTTTGATGCAAAATGAATGTTGAGAAGAAATGATTACAAAGAAAATCGTTATGGATACAATGAGGTTGGCAGAATGAAAAAAGTATTGGAAGTAGATGTTGCGGTCATGGGCAGCGGTGTTGCCGGAATGGGTGCAGCATACAAGTTGGCTCACGCAGGTGGCTTAAAAGTTGCGGTGTTTGAAAAATATCCGGCCCAGGGCGGAGCAGTTTCCAACTGTCCAATGAGTTTTTGCTCTACACCAGATACACCAGAGGCACAGAAAAGTGCTTTCGAGGTATTTGCAAGATTTTCCAATTACACGGCGAATATGGGGCTGATCAGTAAGGCGTTAAAGTATTCTTCTGAGCTTCCAAGAATCGTCATAGACGAATGCAAGATTGAGGTGGAAGAGTGCATCAGACGTCCACCATCAGAGTACAGCAAGCAGCGCGGTTATACCATGGGGCATGCCAATGGCTTGGATGTTGGGGATATTTACTTTATCAAGGGCAGAGGCAAGGGGCATGCGTTTGCGCTGGTTATGCTGCGGCTCCGCTTTATGCTGGAAAAGATGGGTGTGGAGTTCTACTGGTCTACCCCAATCAAGAAAATCATCAGAGAAGAAAATGGCAAGGTAACAGGTGCCATTGCTTATGACAAAGAAGGCAATGAGATTGAGATCAAATGCAAAGCTCTCATTGTAGCAGCAGGCGGTATGACAAGCAATATTCCACTGATGAAAGAACTTGGAGTAATCAACACAAAATACGATGAAGTTTACAAGGATGGTTATCAGGTAAATGTACTGTTCCCAGACAGTTGTCAGGACGGCGATGGACATCTTGCAGTATGGGAAATTGGTGGCAAGCGCGGCGGCGTTGTGTTAAGCGCGGATCCGCAGGTTCCAGGTCCGTGGGTTCGAGTTGGTCCGAATACGCCATGGCTTGCTGCAAATCAGACAAAAGTTGTGACAGAGCAGCCATACCTTAGAGTCAATGAGCTTGGAAAACGTTTTATCAATGAAGAAATGGCCAATAACCATACCTCGATCTCAACATCTGCTGTGAGGAATAATCCGAACATGGCATTTTATCTGATTTTTGATGAGGATACGGCCAAGCATCTGGAAAAAGGTGTGGAAGATGAATATGTATACTTTATCTTCAGAGGGGTTAAGATTGTAAACCTTCGGGAACAGATCGATGAGATGATTGCAAAGGGCAACAAGCATGTCTGCCATTTTGATACCATTCACGAAGTGTGTGAATACATGGACATTAACGAAGAAGGTCTGAAAAAGACCATTGCAAGATACAATCATGCAAAAGAAATCGGCTATGATGCAGATTTCCATACCGATCCAAAATATATCCGACCAGTCCGTGAGGAGTCCGGACACATCTATTGCTATCGCATTTTCCCGGGTGGATACGATACCATGGGCGGCATTCTGATTGATGAAAACGCCAATGTTTTAGATGTGAACAACATGCCAATCGAAGGCCTTTTTGGTGCAGGCGACATTGCGGTTGGAAGTCTTTATGGTGATGCACCAGCCAATGCAGGCGGCAACGTGCATGGTTCCATGCCGGTGGGATTGCTTGCAGGTGACGCGGCAGCAGCATATGTGAAGGGAGAGTTGTAGGATGAAAGTGACATTAGCGGATTATTGTATCAGATGTGGTATTTGCGAAGACCTCTATCCAGAGTTATTTAAGAGAAATTATGAAGCACATACTATCGATGTGTTATATGATGAAATCCCTGAAGAATATCAGGAAAAAATGAGACAGGCACAGGCGGACTGTGCGGTGGCGGCGATTCTGATCAAAGAATAGGTTGTTTTAATTTTTCCAAAGGAATCTAAGGGAAACATAGCATGAACGGAATCGGCGTGGTATAATCCTTAGATAGAAAAAAATAGATGTATGAGCAAGGAGTTTTTTGCCATGTTTTTAGAAAAAGAAGATGTAACAATCTATTATGAAGTACGGGGTGAGGGTGAGCCACTGGTAATGGTGCATGGTGCTGCCATGGATGCAGACTGGTACAAAGGTGCAGCAAGTATCCTTTCCTGCTATTATCAGGTGATTACCTATGATCGCAGAGGCTCTTCCAGAAGTAAGGCGTCAAAAGAGGCAGCCTTTGATCTGGACACACAGGTAGGCGATCTGAAAGATTTGTTGGATGCCCTGCATCTTGAAAACGTGACCATTGTGGGAGCAAGTGCAGGTGCGATTGCCAGTCATAGATTTATGACCTTATATCCGGAGCGAGTAAAAAAAGCAATTTTGTACGAACCAGCAGTGGTGACTTTGTTGGAAGGAACCGAGTATTCCAAGCGCGAATGGGTGGATAAGATGGAAGATCTGATTGCCCGCAAGAAGATTAATTCTGCTATGTTTGAATTTGTACAGAGCATTGGTGTGTTAGACAGTCGCGCGCCGGAAAAAGACCCGGAAGCCAATATGCGTGAGATGAACAATCTGTACCATTTTCTTCCGAACGAGTATGAAACTTTTGTGGAGTATCGTCCGGATCCGGAAAAAAGCAGGGAATTGGCTGATAAGACAATTGTTGCAGTGGGTGACAGCAGTGGAGATTCCACTTATGCCACGGCAGCAAAGTATCTTGCCCAGATGATTGGCAAGGAGGTACTTTATTATCCTGGTTTACATAATGCGCCTTATGATTTGCCAAAAGAGTTTGCGATTTGTGTGCTGGGAACGATGATGCTGTAGTTGTTGCAGGGCGTACAATAATATTTTGGAAAGCAAAATAATAAAAATTTGTAAAAAACATTAAGTGGGTGCTCCAATGTGGGCATCCATTTTTTAGAGACTTTTAACTTGTGCTCTAACTATCAGAATGCTATTGTGTAAGTAGTGATTTTGAAACATTCATAGAGGGGAGGATGTGAATCTTTCTCTCGATTATTGAATATTTTTAACAGATAAGGAGGAAACAGTATGGGTTTAATTAAGGTAATTGTTGGTGCAACAGGCGGTGCCCATGCGGAATCTTCCAGCAGAAGCCATGGTGGTATGAACGGCAGATTTTAATTGTGAAAAAGGGTAGTCAGTTGACGAGATTTCACTTATAATAGGAACAGGCAATTGCTTAATAAATTTTGAAAAAGAAAGGGGTTTCTTATATGAACGAAAAAATTGCTGAATTATTGAATGATCAGATTAACAAGGAGCTATACAGTGCATATTTATATCTGGATATGTCCAATTATTACGATGACCTGGATTTAGACGGATACAGCAACTATTACATGGTACAGGCACAGGAAGAACGTGACCACGCTATGATGTTCCTGAAATATATGCAGGACAATGGATTGAAGGTTACATTAAAAGCCATTGATAAACCAGACAAAGTATTTGAAAATGTATTGGATCCACTTGTGATTGCAGCAGAGCATGAACGTTATGTTACATCTCTGATCAACAACATTTATCATGAAGCACATCAGGCAAAGGATTATCGTACGATGAAGTTCCTTGACTGGTTTGTAAATGAGCAGATGGAAGAAGAAGATTCTGCAGATACTATGATCAACCGCTACAAACTGTTTGGTCAGGATGCAAAAGGACTTTACCTGTTAGATCAGGAATACATGGCACGTGTTTATACTGCACCAACGGTAGCAGAATAGGATAAAGGTTATGATGAAAGGGGCTGTCGCAACAGCCCCCTTTGATTTTGTGTTTTTAATGTATCCGAGGGAAACTGCCAGTGGCAGATCCTGTAGATTATATATATATAAGATTAAGTTCTTCAATTGGTGTACTTGTACACACGGATAGCACATAGTTGTTCTCTAACACTTGCTGTTTAAAGTGCACATCC
>JAFUPY010000111.1 GCA_017472565.1 Eubacterium sp. | reverse complement strand
CGAAAGTTGCTAACATACTCCGGAATCCTATATATACCGGTGATTACATCATGCGTAAACAGGTTCCTGTTGTTCCTGGTTCCAAAAAACGCCGTCCTACAGATCCATCCGAACAGTTCGTGATAAAGCAGGCTCATGAAGCCATTGTTTCATATGAGGAGTATGAAAAAGTACAGCTTTTACTTCCAAAAGTAACCATGCGTCCTCGCAGGGAAACACCAGAATACACATTAAAAGGAGTGGTTCGATGCGGTGCCTGCAAGCGGACAATGGTACGTCCAAATGGTAAAGCCGTCTTCCATTGCCAACATGCAAGGATGAAGCACAGTCAATGCTCAAACAAGCAGTATCCAATGGAAACCATTGAAATAACCATCTTTGAAGCACTAAAGCCCATGCTGCGTACCGTTGTCCGTTCTGAGAATCAGGAACGTTCAAGAAAGAACCAGTCATCCGACTGGCTGAAACAATGTCAGCAGGAAATCACAGCTTCACAATTTGCGTTAAAACGTATTCAACAGTTAAAGCTTGATGCCTACGAAGAATACTCTTCCGGCAAACTGACTCTTGAATCATACCAGAAGGAAAAAGAGAATCTGAACCGCCGTGGGGAAGAACTAAGTCAAAAGATTTATTCTCTCAAAGAGCAGGAAGATGCTTTTTATAACGGTATCGTTCCCCACAATGTACAGGCGTTCCGTGATGCTTCACGAAAATATCAGAACAGCACTGCTCTTACCAGAGAAATGGTCACTACATTCGTTGATTCTGTATATCTTTACGAAGATCATTATGAAATCAAGTGGAAATTCCAGGATGTATGGGAACAGATTCAAAAGAAACTGGAACAGAAATCCTCAAAGCCTTTATCTGATGAAAATACAGTACAGGAGGAATTGTCCGATGACAAATAGAAAGAAACTAAAACCCACGGAAGGAGTCTTTACTGCCAACTGGATACCATATGGCTATATGTACTCTCCCACTGCACCGAACGGAATTGTGATAGACCCCGAAACAAAAGAGTATGTGCAGTACATCTTTGAAGCATATATTACCGGAAAGCCAAGAGCACAGATATGTGCAGAGCTTACAAAGATGGGAGCACCAAGTCCATCCAAGCGTAAGGAACAATTGGGATATGAATTCCGGAATGGTCATGCTAATGACTACTGGCCAATGACCACCCTCAACTTCTTTTTAATCAATCCTATGTATATAGGGGACTATGTTGATGGTGATGTTACGATTGCTTCTTACCAATATATCAACCATGCAATACCGGAAGATGCAAAGCTGCCAAATATTATACATGGCCACCATGAAGCGATTATCTCGAAAGATCTGTACATACAGGCAGCTACTTTATATCATGCGCAGAAAGACTTTCGTACTTCTTCCCAAAAGAAGTCAAATTCACTGCCGCCAACACCATTTTTTAATCTGTTCCATTGTGGAATATGTGGCAGACAGATGTACCGGGCGCAAAATGTTACCAAAAAGCTGGGCTGCTACTCCGCTTATATTTGTTCCAGTTATCGTCTGCGTCTTCCAGATGCCTGCCAGAAAAAGCTTTATCCTTTGAATGATCTGATACCCCAGGTTCACAAAGCGATACTGCAAGAATTTAAGCTTTCACAAAAGCTTGCAAGCCAGGTTGGGGAAGAAAAAAGTACCTCCTACAAAAAGACGGAGGCTTACTTCCAGTCACAGATTGATATCGCTGTGGATGCTGTCCGCCAAAATTCAGCAGCTTACAATCAATTGGAAAACCGTATGGAAAAGGGAAAGATTACGCCGGAAGAATACAATACCGAAAAAGCTGCTCTCGATAAAGAAGCAGTCGAGTTCAGCGCCCTTGTAGTCACTGCGCTTGAAAATATCCGTACCTTCCGAAAAGTATGCTCCTATAAAAACAAATGGCTTCAGCTTTTTTCAGATTTTGATGAGGATTTTGTTATCACAAGGAAAACCTCAAGAAAATATCTGAAACACATCAACCTTTACCCAGACAAGCCAATGGAAATCACATTCCAGGAGTCTGAAGAACGGGATAAACTGCAAGAATACCTGTCACTTCAAAAAGGTAAAGGTTCTGGACGACTCAAGCGGCACTATACACGACCGACCATAGAAAAAACGGAGGAATAACATGGATACTCAGAAGATTTACAGAACAGCCATATATGCCCGTCGCAAATTTACAGATATTATCTGTGAGGATGAACCCGATCCAACAACTGCCGCACAGATAAAGCAGGCAAAAACTTTCCTTTCCGAACTTCCGGAAATACAGCTTGTCGGTGTTTATACGGATACCCGCAAAATGAAACAGGACGGCTCTCGTCCAGAGTTTTTCCGCATGATCAAGGATATTCAAAATGGCAACATTGATTGTGTAGTCATGACAAGCATGGATTCATTTGCTAAAGACCATGCCGAAACCAAATACTATCTGCTCAATCTCTTTGCTGTTATAGGTCTTCGTATCATTTCCATTCTTGATGATTATGACAGTCTTATTTCCGAATCAGGCATTGGTAACTATACAAAGCTAGAAGAACTGGTACATCAAGTCGATATCTATTCCCGTTCCAGACTTCTTTCCAAACGTGCAAAACAAAAAAGAAATGACCTTTATCTAGAACTGACTATGACACCTTATGGGTATCTTTACAACCCGGATACTCCATCAAACCTTGACCTCGATCCGGAGACGTATAAATATGTCCAATACATTTTCAAAGAATATCTGTCGGGAACAAATAGAAATCAGATTGCACGTTCCTTAACTGAAATGGGTGCGCCAAGTCCGTCCAAGCGCAAGGAGCAGTTAGGAATTGAATATAAGAAAACACAGGCAAATGATTACTGGCACTCTTCCAGTATCAATGCAATCCTGCAGAATCCTTCCTATGTTGGCGATCTGGTCTTTGGGCAGCGCCGTGCCGCCCAATATGTCTTCCGTGACTGTAACAAACACCACTGGACTGGTAAAACAGAAGTCATCACAGACCATCATGAAGCAATCATTTCCCGTGAGGACTTTGCCCGTGCCAACGCTATGTTCGATATCATGCGTGATGGCCGCAAGAAAAAGGAAGTTAAAAATCCGGCTCCCGCAATGCTGCCCACACCGTTTCGTAATCTTGTATATTGCGGAAGATGCGGAGGAAGAATGAACCACACACGCTATGTATCATGCAGAACCCCATACTCTGCCTATCGTTGTACCAGTCATACCATGCATCTTCCAGACCCATGTCCTCCTACTGCTTTCAGACTTGATGAAGTAATGGAAGATGTTCAGAAACTTCTGGTCAAGGAAAGAAATCTTGCCGTATCCATCGCACAGAAACTCGACGGAGGTGCCGAAAATGAACTGTACCAGAAAATCGAAAACCAATATCAGGAACAGATCAATACAACACTGGAAAGCATCCGGCTTAACAGTGCTGCTATGAATCAGATAATTATTTCCGCACAGGGCGATGAGGAACTTACAACCGAGCAGGAATCTCAAAAAAGCAATCTGGAACACGAAGCTGATATGCTCAGGCAAAAATTGTCTGCTGTCCTTAATGAGAAGAACCAGTTCAGAAAGGTTGTAAATAAAAACAATCCATGGCTCGTTCTTTTTACACAGGTTCCTGCAGATGTGGAAGTAACCAGGGAATGGGCAAGGATCCTCATCAAACGCATCGATCTGTTTTTTGATGCACCACTTACTGTAACTATGAAAAATGCACCTGAGCGTGACAAGCTGTTACACTATCTTTCTATGGGAGGAGAAGATTTAAGTGGCAAGAAAGAGTAGACAAACCGAACAAGTTGCCAAGGCAAATCACTACACTCCCGTATCACCCGACAGCATTGTTCCAGTGATACGGGCTGCCATCTATGCCAGACTGTCTCTGTATGATATGAATAACGTCTGCAAAGATAGCATCCAGAACCAGATTTCTCTTGTAGAAAACTATCTGCAGAATCATCCGGAAATGCATCTGACCGACCGCTATGTAGATAATGGATGGTCAGGAACCAATTTTGAAAGACCCGCATTTGTACGGCTTATGAAAGATATTCAATCCGGACGCATTAATTGTGTCGTTGTAAAAGACCTATCCCGCTTTGGCAGAAATTATCTGGAAACCGGTTATTATCTGGAGAATATCTTCCCAATGTTTGGTGTCCGCTTCATTGCAATTACGGATGGATATGATAGCAAGACCTCCAAACCGGATGATCTTGCTGTCATCTTAAAGAACATCCTTAATGACTTTTACAGCCGTGACCTTTCACGCCGCTACTCCGACAGTTACGACATCCGCAAGCAAAATGGTGTTTTCCGGCATGGTACACCCTATGGATATTGCTATGACCCATTGAAGCCAAAACATTTTACCTTTGATGATACGGTATCCCATTATGTACATCTGATTTTTCAATGGGCATTAGAAGATGTACCTATTTACACCATTGCGATGAGATTACGTGAACTTGGTGCACCAACGCAAGAACGTGTGGAATACTTACGAAGCGGTGGCAAGACCCGTCAGGAAGGTTCTTCAGAATGGAGTGTAGCCAGTGTACGACAGATTCTGAGCAACCAGGTATATGCCGGTGATTTTATATGTGGCAAGACCTGTTTCCGCAAGTGCGACCCGTATAATAACCGTGTCATTCCAAAGGAAGAATGGGTGATCATCAAAGATACGCATCCCCCATACGTCAGCCGTAAAGACTTTGAGCAGATTAATAAACGACTTGAAAAATCAACAGAAAAACGGAATACAGCTATTGAAAGAAATAAAAAATGGCATGGCAATCTTCCAAACTTTTATAAAAATATTGCCTACTGTGCTATCTGTAAACGAAAAATCGGAGTTGTCCGTGATGGCAGAAAAAAGTCCCAACCATATCTGATGTATGCTTGCCATCACTACGGCAATTCCAGACAGAAAGCACATGCTCATGTTGGTATACATAAAAAGCTGTTGGATACCATTGCACTAGCTGCTATCCAGACACAGTGCAGACTTGCTGAAAAATATGCGGAGTGGATTGCTTCGCCATCGGGAAAGCGCCACCTAAATGATTATTTAGCTGCTTTACAAACTGCCCTTGATACGCTTTCGCAGTCTAATACCGCCCTTACACATGAACGTGCAAACCTGTTCGAACTCCATGCCGACGCTTTTATTGATGATGAAACCATGAGAATGGGTATGGAAAAACTTCATGCCAGAACACGGACACTTGCTGTTCAACTGGAAGAACAAAGCACTCTCATTCAGCTCACGCAACTTGCAATCACAAAAGATAACCCGTGGCTGGCTCTGTTCTCTTCCCTTGGTTATCCCGATCAGATCAACAGTGAACTAGCTCAAACGTGCATTGAACGCATCGATATTGATGTAAATGAACAGATAACCATCTTATGCAAATTTTCCGAATGGGAAGAACGCATAACCAATATTTATAGAACACTGGAGGAACACGAACATGGCACTTAATGTAGCTGTTTATCTCCGGCTTTCACATGCTGATGACCCGGAGGAAGGAAAAGATGAAAGTAACAGTATTTCCAACCAACGCTCTTTGATAAAACGGTATCTGATGCTTCATCCCGAGTTTATTGACTGTAACTATATAGAATTTGTCGATGACGGATATACCGGAACTAATACAAAACGTCCAGGGTTTCAAAAAATGCTCCGTATGGTCAAATCCGGTGATATAGACTGTATCATCGTAAAAGACCTTTCAAGATTTGCCAGAGACTATATTCTCCTGGGAGACTATCTGGAACAGATTTTTCCGCTCATCGGACTCCGTTTTATTGCTATTAACGACGGCTATGACAGTATCACCAGTACAAGCAGTATCGAAACAATGAGTGTCGCTCTAAAATCTCTGGTCTACGATTACTATAGTCGTGACCTTTCAAGGAAAAGATCTGAAAGTGCCTTGCAGCGTATGAGAAATGGAAAAATCCATGGGAACGGTCCTTATGGCTATATCCTTGACCGTGAACAGAACCAATATGTCATTGATCCGGAAGCCGCTTCTGTTGTCTCACGCATTTTCAGTCTCGCAATCGAAGGAACACGACCTCCTCAGATAGCTAATATACTGAACAATGATGCAATACCGACACCTGCTGTCTACAGCCGTATGCATCCGGAACATAGAAAAGCAACGTACAGAGTAACCTCGTCACAGCCATTATGGACAAATAGCGGTGTACTCAATATTCTGCGCAATAAAGCCTATACCGGATGTCTGATAATGCACAAGACTGTCACACGGTTTCCCGGCAAAAAGCAACGCAAAAATACATCCGATGAGGAACAGATCGTCATTAACAATGCACACGAAGCAATCATAACTGTTAAAGATTTTAATGCTGCCCAACTGGCATTGATCCGCCCGGCTCCGGACTCACCAAGGCAACGGCACTCTGTCAATCATTCTGTTTTAACAGGCAAATTAATCTGTGGACACTGTGGAAGAACTATGATGTTTCGTCTCCCTGGAAACAAGGCTCTTTGTCCGCAATATAATCTCATTGGCACACATTGTCCTGATACCAGATATATGACTGCTGAGATTGAACAACTTGTATTCACCAAGCTGCAGGCGGTCTTTCAAAACTCTATTACTGCAGAAAAAATTGAAAAGATAAAAGTCCGGACTGCTCAAAAAGAACTTCTTACTTGTCGGCAAAAGATCTGTGCTGCTGAAAACAGTCTTGAAGAGAATCGAAAAGAGAAAACCTCACTATACGAAGAATATATCCTCGGTTCCATCACCACAGACGAATATCTGCAGAAAAAGCAACATCTTAATGCTGCTTCATCACTGTT
>JAFUPY010000110.1 GCA_017472565.1 Eubacterium sp. | reverse complement strand
GTTCCATCATTTGCAGAACTTCAGGAAGAAGTTCTTTAACCTTTTTATATTTTCTGGACATAGAAAGACCTCCTATCGTAGTTTTAATTCTACAATAAGAGGTCTTTTTTTACTATTGTCCGATTTTACTGGTTCGGTTCAATTTGTACCGTCTTTTTGTATATATTATTTATGTTTCATTGCTTTAATTAAGTTTGTGAGAGCATTGATTTCGTCGTCTGTCAGACCAGACAAATCAATGTCTTGTTTTTGTTCTATGCCGAGCAGATGATCTGTTGTTACCTTAAAAATGCGAGAGATGGCAATGAGGATATCATAGGATGGCATACGGATGCCAGTCTCGTAAGCACTGATAACAGATTTAGTTACGCCCAGCTTTTGTGCTAATTGAGCCTGTGTCAATTTATGTTGAACTCTAAGTGTTTTGAGAATGTTTCCAAAGTCGTCCATAAGTAAACCTCCTTTTGTAGTAGTTTACAATAGAATGTGATTTTATTAGGTTGATTAAGTATTCGATTAGTTGACTTTCGCGAGAGTAAATAGTATGATTTGAGAAAAGATGAAAAATCAAAGAGGTGTTGATATAAAGTCGAAAAGGAGGATAAAAGTATGAAAATGATTTTCAGGATGATTGGAGGATTGTTGTATTTTATGTTGTTGCTTTTAAGACCGATATTTATGGTGATTTCAATGCTATCCAGTAGGATTCTTTCGGTTGCAGGCATTATTTTGATAATTCTGGGCATTTTGATTTTTATGTCAGAGGGACTTGCAGACAGGACTACTACGGTAGGCATCATACTGTCGTTTGTACTTGGTTCTTTGAGTATGTTGGCGGGACCATTCATTATATATTTGGATGAATGGTATGAAGAACTGCATGAAAGATTAGGGGAGTTTGTTTTTAATAAAGAAAAAAATAAAGACGATTTTTTGATGTAAAATAGGTGATTTATATGAAAAAACAAAAATATAAAATGAAAGCGATGGTAGTACCGTTTGTTTTGGTAGGAGGATTAGTATTATCTTCCTGTGGAACAGAAACAACCGCTGAAAATGTAATTCCAGAAGGATGTACATATACAGTAATATCTACAGGTGAAACATTTGAAGAAGGCGAACCATTTCCGGAAGAACTTCAAGCAGGAGATATCCTTTATGATTATGAAGCAGGGTATGAATATGCCTATGCAGCGGTTGCCCAAATCGAAAGAGAATTAACAGAAGATGGGGCAGAGATTATCCACTATTTTAGTCAGCGAGAAGATATGGCAGGCTGGTGTGCAATTGTAAATCATTACCAGCAGGACGTATATGGGGAACTTATGAGTGAGATTTGCGGACAGCCTGTGGTAAATCTGGACTATTGTTTTTTTGGCTGTGAAAATATGAAAAATGTACCTGCAATACCTGATACTGTTACATCAATGAAAGGGACATTTGGGTGGTGTAGCTCTCTGGAGGAAATGCCACAGTTACCAGAAGGACTTATCAATATGGAGGGAACGTTTGAACAGTGCGTTTCTCTTACAGAAATCTCTAATATCCCCACAACAGTAAAAGATTTGAGTTATGCTTTTACAGAATGCACGGCTTTGATAGAGGTAGGGGATATTCCAGAAGGTGTTGAAGATATGCAAGGGACATTTAATCGATGCTTGGCTCTGAAAACGGTTGGGATCATCCCTGAGTCTGTAACGGATCTGTCCTATACCTTTACTGGTTGCAAAAACTTAGAAGGGGATATGTTTATCTATGCAAATCCGGAAATCTATGACAGATGTTTCTTTGGTACGGAAAAGCAGATTTTTGTTTTTGGCAATGATAATTCTGATTGGGCACTCTTGGGCGAATTGTGTAAAACCGTTGAAAGCGGATGGTACGATAATGTGGTAATGCCGGGATGATGAATAAATTTTCAGAGAGACTGAGAAAACTGCGCGAAGGAAAGAAAATCAGCCAAAAGGCTTTGAGTGAATATCTTGGGTACGGTGCTACTGCGGTTTCTGGTTATGAGAATAGCCGTAACGAACCATCTTTTGATACGTTGATCCAGTTGGCGACATATTTCGATGTGACAATAGATTATTTGATTGGCAATGAAGATAAGCCCAAGTGGTTGGATACCTTGACTTCATCAGAGGCAGATTTACTGCAGTTTTATCGTGGGTTGATGCCAGAAGAAAGAGAACTTGTTTTAGCTTTGGTAAAGGCACTAAATAATACTATTATTTTGGATGAAAACATTTTGATCAAATAAGTAAAACAAAATAGAGAAGGGGATAATAAATAAGGCCTTTTGTTGTATTATTTTAGCTTACCATCAAAAAATGAGAAGCTCCTGCATAATGAAAATGCAGGAGCTTTTTGTATAAAACATAAGCTATTTGCCATTTAGAATTTGCTTCACATCTTCCAAAGACTTAGGCAAATCATTTGTAAGATGTTGTATACATTCTACTTCATTAATAATATAGTTGCAATGGTAGTATTGTAATAATTCATCGAAAATACAAAAGGACATCGTTCATCTAATAGATGAAAGGTGTCCTTTTTAGATTTTAAAATTTTGGAACCAATCATAATACCGCATCAACAGAGTTAAAGAACAGATCGCTTACTTCGTTTAAATAGAAATCAAGGCGTTCGAGATCTTTTGCGAATATGGATTCTGCTATATTTTTATGATTTTCAGCAGCTTTTTGGTTAAAGGCAGTTAGTTCTTCTTTTGTCATTTCTGTTGCTGCAACATTCCAGAACATATTTGCGCAGAGAGTTGTTACAACATCAGTAATAAGGATACAAAGTTTATTGTGACTGGCCTGTGCCAGAATTTTATGAAATTCGATATCGAGTTCATTAAAAAGTTGAGGATTTCCAACGGCTGCGTAGTAACGTTCAATGACATCTTTCAGTAGGGCGACATCTTTTTCTGTATGATTTTGTACAGCTAGGTGTGCACAGCACAAGTCATTATAAGTACGATAATTAGCCAGTTCCTGTAAGGAAATGGCACCCATATCTACAAGTTTGCGCAAAGGCTGTTCTGCAATGTCCAAGGAGATGCCCTGTACAACGGCACCGCCGTTTGTGCCAACAGTAATATTGATCAAACCATCCTGCTGTAGCATACGCAGTGCTTCACGAACACTAGGACGACTGCGTCCAAATTGTTCGCACAGCTCACGTTCAGCAGGAAGACGCTCTCCTGTTTTTAATTCTCCGCTGACGATCTTCTGATAAATCTGCTGATAGATTACATCAGAAGCGCGCTGTGTTTTAGCTGGCTTAAAAGTAATGTTGGATTTATTATCCATAGGATTTCCCCCTTATTGGTATATAGAAGTGGAATTACTTCAGCCACTTCCGGATTGGATTTTCATAAATATAATGCCTGATCTTTATTACAGATATCAAGAAATTGATAAAAAGTTAAATGGTATTACAATTTAAAATATCATGTTTTTTTTTGAACGTCAAGTCTGCAAAAACAAAAATAGTGCTGGAAAATCAAAGATTGTAGCTTTTTGACAATTTTCGAAATCGTTTTTTGTAGAAATGAGAAGATTGACGCAGATTGTATTTTATGGCATACTCAATGCAAGAAAACAAATGGTAAAACCATTTAGAAAGATTAAATAGTTACACATTATGATATTTAAAGAGGAGGTAAGGGTATTGGAACTGAACAATGTATCTTTTGTAGGAAAAACCGGTATCGTAACTGGAGCGGCGCAAGGAATCGGTAAAGCAATCGCCAAACAGTTTGTAGAAATGGGCGGTAAGGCAATCATTGTAGATATCAATCCTGAAATCGCAGCAAAAGCGTGTGAAGAACTGGGAAACGCAATTTATTACACGGTTGATCTTGGTAATGCGGATGAGGTGGTTCGTGTATTTGAACAGATCGTAAAAGAGCAGGGCAGGATCGATGTGTTGGTAAACAATGCAGGTATTGTAAATACAGACGATTTTGACAAATTGACAAAAGAAGATTGGGACAAGATTCTGGCTGTTGACCTGACAGCGGTATTCCTGGCTTGTCAGGTAGTATTCAAACACATGGCAGAAATGGGCGGCGGCCGAATCGTAAATGTAGCCTCTATTGCTGGTAAAGTCGGTGGCGGCTACCTTGGTACAGCAGCTTATGCAGCAGCCAAAGCGGGTGTGATCTCTCTGACAAAGAGTATTGCCAAAGCAGGCTCAGCCCATAACGTTTACTGCAACAGTCTGTGTCCTGCTTATACAAAAACACCTCTGACAGCTTCCAGACTGAGTGGTGAGAAAGAACAGAAGGTTCTGGGAGCGATGTCACTGCATAGAGCCGCAACACCTGATGAAGTTGCAAATTGTATCCTGTTCCTGGCATCTGATGCAGCAAGTTTCGTACAGGGTGAAAACCTGAATTGTGACGGCGGCATGCTGATGAATGGTTAAATAAACACAGATAAGAGAAGCAGAAGGCTTTCTTATAAAGAACGAATCAATCTATCAAGAGGAGGAATTAGTATGAAGAAGTATTTCGCAATGTTTATGGCAACGGTCATGACGCTTTCCCTGTGTGCCTGCGGCGGTGGCGGCGACACAGCAGCAACTGGTGAAGATACTTACACACTGAAAATGCACCTGAGCGTTGGCTCAACAGACCCTGTTTATGCGTCTGCTGAAAAGTTTGCAGAACTGGTGGAAGAAAAAACAAATGGTAATGTGACATTTGAACTGTATCCCAGTTCTTCTTTAGGGGTTACACAGGACTGTCTGGAAGGTCTGAGCATGAGAGCCTGCGATGTAGTTTATGACTCTATGTCTAATCTGTCTACATGGACTGAGCTGGCAAACATCGAAGCAGTCCCTTATATGTATAATGACGTAGACCATTTCCGTGCAGTATGGGAAGGTGAAGTCGGCGATCAGATCAGAAACGACGTTGGCGAATCCGCTGGTCTGAAAGTAATGGGCTGTGGTCTGCAGGGTGTCCGTGTTATGACAGGTAACAAACCCGTTACGAAAGTTGAAGATGTACAGGGCCTGAAAATCCGAGTGCCCACAATTGATGTTTATCTGAAAACATGGGATTGGCTGGGCGCAGCAACAACACCTCTGGCTGGCTCTGAAATCTTTACAGCTCTGCAGCAGGGCACTGTAGATGCACAGGAAAATGCTTATCCTACATGCGTTGGTCTGTCTCTGCAGGAATGCTCCAAATATGTAACAGAAACAAATCATGTTTATTCTATGACAACATTTGTTATGGATAAAGCTTTCTTCGAATCCATGCCTGCTGAATATCAGGCAGCAATCGAAGAAGCATCTATTGAAGCAGGTAAACTTTGCACAGACCTGATCGTAGCAAATGCAGAAGATGCAAAACAGAAATTCGTTGAAGCAGGTGCAGAAATTTACGAAGTTGACCTGGCTGAATGGCAGGACGCAATGGATGGTTTCCTGGAAGAAAACTATCCTAATCTGGTTGAATACTACAACATGATTCTGGATGTAGCACCCGAAGCATAATGAAAATCAGATTTTCTGAAGATTGAAGCAAAAGGTCAGCGGGCGGATTTTATCGCTTGCTGACCAACTATAAAAGGATAGGAGGATGCTTTGTGAAAATTCTGAATGCTTATTCAAAATTCCTTGATAAATTGACAAAAGTTCTGAAAGCCGTTTTGATCGCGATGTTAGCGGTTATGGTATTGATCATGTTTTACCAGGTAATCATGAGATATGTTTTCTCTAGCGCGAAACCCTGGGCGGAAGAACTGACACTGTATATCAGTATCTTTATGATCATGCTGGCGCTGGGTATTGCCAGCAGAAATGATAGCCACTTGCAGGTGGACTTCCTGACACGTATGTACAAACCCAGAATGAGATGTTTCATGACAGCCTTCTGGTCTGTCGTTTCTATCATTGTTATGGCGCTGTTTGCTTATTTTTCCATTAGCCTGATGGGGCATGCAACAGCAAGATCCGTAACACTGCCAATTACAATGGCACAGGTTTACACAGCTTTCCCTATCGGTGCAGTGATCCTGATTCTTTACTCTATCGAAATTGCAGCCCGTAATATCGTGGGCTTTAAAAATGGCGGCGAACTGCCCGCTTTCCCCAGTGAACAGAATGGAGGTGGCGAAGCATGAATGCAGGGTTGATCGTATTTGTAGCTTTAGTATTATTGGCATTCCTTGGTTTGCCTATCTTCCAGGCAATCGCAGTCGGCACAATGCTGGCGATGTATGTAGGCGGCTTCCCTCTGGAAGCTATGGCACAGAAAACATTCCTTGGTCTGAACTCCAGCTCCCTGTTGTCCATCCCCTTCTTTATCCTGGCGGGTAACCTGATGGCAAGGGGCATTACAAGAAAACTGATCAATGTAGCAAATATCTTTTTAGGACGTGTAGCCGGTGGGCTTGGTCCTGTAACGATCCTGGCATCTGCACTGTTTGGGGCGATCTCTGGCTCTGCAGTAGCAACTGTGGCAGCCATCGGTGGTATGACAGTGCCTGCCATGAAGGAAGAAGGCTATGATGCGGAATACTCCGCAGCGCTAGCTTCTGCAGCCTCTCTGCTGGGTCCTATGATTCCTCCTTCCATCACGCTGATCGTATATGCCAGCCTGACGAACGCTTCCGTACAGAAACTGTTCATGGCAACAGCAATTCCCGCGATCCTGTGTACTATCCTGTTTATCATCTACTCTTTGTGGTATGGCAAAAAGCATAACCTGCCCAAGCAGCCCAAACAGACTGGTAGTGAAATCGTAAGAACACTGGTTGATTCCGTATGGGCGATGTTGTTGCCTGTTATCGTACTGGGGCTGATTTTCTCCGGTATTACAACTGTAACAGAAGCAGCAGCGATCTCCTGTATTTATGCAGCTATCGTTGCACTGTTTATCTACAAAACAATGAATTACAAAGACCTGCTGAAGATTCTGGCAGATTCCGCAGTTTCTATTGCAGCGATTATGGTTCTGGTAGGTATGTCCAAAGCAACAGCATATGTTGTTATTTCTTCTCAGCTGCCTCAGCTGTTTATGAGTTTCATCAGCTCTATCACGGAAAGTAGATTTGTAGTACTGTTGATCATCAATCTGATCTTCCTGGTGCTGGGTTGTCTGATGGAAGGCAACTGTATTATCGTTATGATGGTTCCACTGCTGTTGAATCTGATCAATGCATATCAGATCGATCTGGTGCAGTTTGGCGTACTGTCTGCCATCAATATCTATCTGGGCTGTATCACACCTCCCGTTGGTGTATCCCTGCTGGTTGGTACGAAAATCGGTAACACCTCCATGGGCGGTACCTTCAAGGCGATTCTGCCCTTCCTGCTGATCGCTTTGGTGATCCTGATGCTGGTTACATATATCCCTGGCTTCACACTTTGGTTGCCAACTGTAATTGGATAACTCTATCCCTTTTAAAATAAAAAACGAAGGAGAATCGGGCTGCTCCCAAAAAGATCCCGTTTGATTTGCTCAACCTGTAAGAATGAATTGTTATTCCTCCCTTTTATATTTGGTTGCAAGGGAGTGTGACTGGCACTCCCTGATCCAGCCAAATGAGGAAAATGATTCGTGCTTACAAAAATATAGAAATTTATGAGACGAAAGGAGATATTCCTCATGGTAAACGAAAAATACACAAAGGAACAGGCTGCGCAGATGTATGAAACAATGTGCACCATCCGTAAATTCGAAGAAAGCGTAAAACACGATTTTCTGGCGGGCGAAATTCCCGGTTTTACTCACGTATATATCGGTGAAGAAGCCATCGCAACAGGCGTATGTGCAGCCCTGCGTACAGATGACGTAATTGCATCCACACACCGTGGTCACGGTCATTGTGTAGCAAAAGGCGCAGACGTAAATCGCATGATGGCGGAAATCTTTGGTAAGAAAACAGGTCTGTGCCAGGGTCGCGGCGGCTCCATGCATATCGCAGACTTCTCTATCGGTATGCTGGGTGCCAACGGCGTTGTTGGCGGCGGTTTCAACCTGGCAACAGGTGCAGCTCTGGCATACAAAAATGTTCTGAAAAATGACAAGGTAGCAGTTGTCTTCTTCGGTGACGGTGCCAGCAACCGTGGCACCTTCCATGAAGCAATGAACGCTGCATCTGCTTGGAACCTGCCTGTAGTATTCATCAACGAAATGAACTGCTGGGCTTCCACAACACCCTACAGAACAACATGTAACGTAGAAAATATTTCCGACCGTGCGGCTGGTTACCATGTACCCGGCGTGATCGTAGACGGCCAGGACGTATTTGCAGTATACGAAGCAACAAAAGAAGCGGTGGAACGTGCCCGCAGAGGCGAAGGTCCTACACTGATCGAATGTAAAACATACAGAATCGAAGGTCACTTCGTAGGCGACCCCCAGCTGTACCGCAGCAAAGAAGAAACCATGCAGATCTTCCACGACACAGATCCACTGAAAAGATTCCGTGTACAGATGGAAGAAATGGGCGGCCTGATGACTTCCGCAGAATGCGATGCAATTGACAAAAAATGCGATCAGAAGATCAAAGCTGCAAAGGAATTTGCAATGAACAGCGAATATCCTGATGAATCTGAATATCTGAAGTATGTTTATGAAGATTAAGGGAGGAAAGAATCATGCGTAAAATCACATTTGCTCAGGCCACTCTGGAGGCTATGGCGGAAGAAATGAATAAGGACGACAAAATCTTTGTAATGGGTGAAGATATTGCCCGTCAGGGTGGTGTATTCGGTCAGTTCAAAGGACTGGCGCAGGATTTCCCCAACCGCGTGCTGGATACTCCCATCTCTGAAACATTCATCATCGGCGGCGGCGTAGGTGCTGCTCTGGCAGGTGCTCGTCCCGTAGTTGATATGCACTTTGCAGACTTCGTTGGCGTATGTATGGATGAAGTTTTTAACCAGATGGCAAAAATGCGTTACATGTTCGGCGGTCAGGTAAAAATGCCCCTGACAATGCGTGCTCCTGATGGCTGGGTAGCCGGCGGTGCTGCACAGCATTCTCAGGCGGTGGAATCCTGGTTTACACACATCCCTGGTGTACAGGTTGTTGCACCTTCCAACCCTTATGATGCAAAAATGGTTCTGAAGGCAGCGATCCAGTCCAATGACCCTGTCATCTATTTTGAAAATAAGATCCTGTATAAAGAAAGCGGTATGGTTCCTGAAGTTGCAGACGAAGAACCTTACACAATCGGTAAAGCAAAAGTAGTCAAAGAAGGGAAGGACGTAACCATCGTTTCCTATTCCATCGGCATGAAGGCTGCTTTGGGTGCAGCAGATCAGCTGGCAAAAGAAGGTATTGAAGCAGAAGTGATCGACCTGATCACACTGTCTCCCTGGGATAAGGAAGCCGTTATGGCATCCGTGAAGAAAACACACCGTCTGTGCATCGTTCATGAAGCAGTAAAACAGGGCGGTTTCGGTGCAGAAATCGCGGCAACAGTGGCAGAAGAATGTCTGGAATATCTGGATGCTCCCATCCTGCGTTATGGTGCTCCTTTCTGTCCTATCCCCTTCGCACCTACACTGGAAAAGAAAACTCGCGTAACACCTGAAGATCTGGTAGCTGGTATCAAAGGTATGTTTTGATTATAGATAAGTGAGGAGAGTCGCTATGGTAACGGAAGTATTGATGCCTAAATTTGGTCTGACCATGACAGAAGGCACTATCGAAGAATGGAAAGTAAAAGAAGGCGACAGCGTAAAGAAAGGCGATGTTCTCTTTTCTGTCGCAACAGATAAACTGACAAATGATGTAGAAGCAGATGCAGATGGTATCCTGCTGAAAGTATTAGTAGGCGAAGGTGGTACAGCAGAATGCAAAAGCGTGATTGCATATATTGGCGAAGCCAATGACGTAATTCCCGGTGCAGCAGCACCAGTTGTAGATAAACCTAGTGAAGCCGCAGAATCTGCAGCAGCTGTCTCCCCCTCCGTTGCGGCTGCTGCTCCCAAGGCGGTTGGTGATTATGTGCTGGCAATGCCGCTGGCAAAGAAACTGGCAAAGGAAAAAGGCTATGACCTTTCTAAAATTCCCGGCACAGGCCCTAACGGCGTGATCCTGGCAAGGGACGTAGAAGCCTTTGTGGCAGGCCCTAAAATGAGCCCTATGGCAGCAAAACTGGCTGCAGAATATGGCGTAGATGTGACAAAACTGGATGCAAAGGTACAGGGCAGAGTGATGAAAGCAGATGTTCTGGCAGCCGTTGGCACAAAAGAAGAAACTGCTCCTGCGGCAGCAGTGGCGGCAGCACCTGTAGTGGCTGCGGAAGGTGATAAAGTTGTAAAAGTATCCCCTCTGCGTCGCAGCATCGCAGCCAATATGACAAAGAGCTGGACAACATCCCCCAGAGTAACATACACAAGAGCGGTGGATGTAACAGAAATGAAGAACCTGAGAGCAAAACTGAAAGACGGTCTGGCAGCGAAAGGCATCAAGCTGACTTTCAACCATATCCTGATGAAAGTTGTAGCAAAAGCCCTGACAGAATTCCCCGAAATCAACTCCAGCTTTGCGGATAATATGCTGACCATGCATGCTCATGTAAACATGGGTCTGGCGGTAGCAAAAGACGGCGGTCTGATTGTTCCTAATGTGAAAAACTGCGAAACAAAATCTCTGGCGGAAATTGCCGATGAAACAGAAAAACTG
This sequence comes from Eubacterium sp., assembly GCA_017472565.1. Lineage (GTDB taxonomy): Bacteria > Bacillota > Clostridia > Lachnospirales > Lachnospiraceae > Brotonthovivens. Next base: position 13,300 of record JAFUPY010000110.1, on the reverse strand, counting down.
ATCGAAGCAGCCCGTACAGGCAAATTGGGTATGGAAGATATGACAGGTGGTACATTCACCATCTCCAATCTGGGGGCTTATGGCATCACAAGCTTCTCTCCTATCATCAATCAGCCTGAACTGGCGATCCTGGGTGTATGTGCAATGGTAGATACTCCCGTAGTTGTAAATGGACAGATCGTTGTCCGCACTATGATGAATTTAAGTTTGACTGCTGACCACAGAGTTGTGGATGGCGTTCAGGCCTCCGAATTCCTGCAGCGTATTGCGGAGCTGCTGGAAAACCCCTATATGCTTCTGGTATGACCTTAGTGACGGGCGGAGGAGAACCCTCCGTCCGTTGGCATATAGCGGGAGATAACATAGAAAAAAACAGAAAATACTGTTGATGATACATATATAAAGGAAAGGATTTGAGACTATGGCAGTTGAAGTATTGATGCCTAAATTCGGTCTGACGATGACAGAAGGCACTATCGAAGAATGGAAAGTCAAAGAAGGCGACAGTGTAAAAAAGGGCGATGTGCTGTTTTCTGTTGCTACAGATAAACTGACAAACGATGTGGAAGCAGATGCAGACGGTGTTCTGCTGAAAATTCTGGTTGGCGAAGGCGATACAGCGGAATGCAAGAGCGTGATCGCTTATATCGGCGAAGAAGGTGAACAGGCGGGTGAAGCCCCCGAAGCTACAAAGGCAGAAGCCCCTGCAGCAGCCCCTGTTCCCACAACAACTACGACAGACGGCAAGAAAACAGTGATTGTAGTAGGCGGTGGCCCCGGTGGTTATGTGGCAGCTATCAGAGCGGCACAGCTGGGCGCAAAGGTAACACTGATCGAAAAGGAATATCTGGGTGGTACTTGCCTGAACGTAGGCTGCATTCCTACAAAATGTCTGCTGCACAGTGCTGAACTGGTAGAAGAAATCAAGAATCAGGGGAAAGACATCGGTGTGGAAGTGGATGGTGTGAAAGTGAATTTCGCACAGGTAATGGCTCATAAAAATGCCATTTCCCAGAGACTGACAGGCGGTGTTGCTGGTCTGCTGAAACTGAACAAAGTAACAAAAGTAGATGGCACAGCAACATTTACAGGCCCTAAGACACTGGAAGTAACAAAAGCAGATGGTACAAAAGAAACAATGACAGCAGATGCTATTATCGTGGCAACAGGCTCTGTTAATGCAGTGCCTCCCATCCCTGGTGTGAAAGAAAATCCTAATTGCATCGATTCCACAGGTGCCTTGAGTCTGGAAAAGGTACCTGACAGCATGGTGATCATCGATGCGGGTGTCATTGGTATGGAACTGGCTTGTGCATACGCTTCCTTCGGTACAAAGATCACGATCGTAGAAGCAAAAGATAGTATCCTGCCTATGCTGGATAAAGACATCACAGACATCGGTGTAGCACACATGAAGAAAATGGGTATTGCTTTCTGTCTGGAATGCTCTGTACAGTCTATTGAAGAAAGTGCGGTTGGTGCAAAGGTTGTCTGCACGGATAAAACTGGTGATCTGCTGAGTTTTGAAGCAGAAAAAGTTCTGGTAGCTGTGGGCAGAAAGGCAAATACAGATGGTCTGAACCTGGATGCGGCAGGTCTGAAAAACGACAGAGGCCGTATTATCGTAAACGATAAGATGGAAACAAACGTGCCCGGCGTATATGCAATCGGTGACTGCGTATTCGGCAGAGCATTACTGGCACATGCAGCCTCCGCTATGGGCGAAGTGGCAGCAGAAAATATTATGGGCATGGATGTGCTGTATGATGAAAAAACAAACCCTGCATGTGTATATATGATGCCAGAAGCAGCATCTGTAGGGCTGACAGAAGAAAAATGCAAAGAGAAAGGTATCGATTATAAAGTGGGTAAATTCCCTATGGCTGCAAACGGCAAAGCTTTGATCATCAATGGCGGCGAAGGTCTGGTGAAAATCATTGCAGATGCGAAATATGGTGAAGTGCTGGGTCTGCACATCATTGGCCCCAGAGCTACAGATCTGATCTGTGAAGGTGCACTGGCAATCAGACTGGAAGCAACAGTGGAAGAACTGATTTCTACGATCCATTCTCATCCTACAGTGACAGAAACGATGAGAGAAGCGGCACTGCATCTGGAAGGCAGAGCGATCCATACAAAGAACTGATAAGAAAGGCGTGAATCTTATGAAGGAAACAATGCGCGGTCTGGTAAAAGAAGTTCCTGCTCCAAGCGGATTAGTATATCATAATGATCTTCCTGTTCCTCAGGTTGGCGATGATGAAGTGCTGATTAAAGTACATTGTACAGCAATCTGTGGTTCTGATATTCACATGATGGAATGGGACGAATGGTCTCAGAAAAGGCTGAATCCTCCTGTTACATTAGGTCATGAAACTGCAGGTACTGTTGTTGCAGTGGGTGCAAAGGTAACAGACCGTAAAGTTGGTGATCGTGTTTCTGTTGAAACGCATATCCCCTGTGGTGAATGTTATTTCTGCAAAAATGGTATGGGGCATATCTGTAACGATATTAAATTATTTGGTGTTTCAGAAAATGGAGCTTTTGCAGAATATACAAAGGTTCGTTCTGATGTAACATTCCTGCTGGACGATGATCTGACAGATGAAGCGGCGTGTATGTTTGAACCTATGGGTGCTGGTGTACATGGTGTGGAATCTGCGCAGGTAGAGGGCAAAGTTGTTCTGGTAAGTGGTTGTGGTCCTATCGGTTTAACTGCAATCAGTGCCAGCAAAACTTTTGGCGCCAAAATGGTGATTGCCTGCGATCTGTTGGAAGCAAGACTGGAAGTAGCAAAGGAAATGGGTGCTGATGTTGTACTGAACAGCACTTCCTGTAATGTGGCAGAAGAAGTGAAAAAGCTGACAGACGGCATCGGTGCAGATGCAGCGATTGACGTAACTGGCGTGGAAGCAGCTATCAATACGGCGTTGAAGAGTGTGCGTGCTGCAGGACGTGTGGTTTGTGTAGGTCTGCCCACAAAACCTGTAACACTGCATGATATGACAGATGATCTGATTTATCGCGAAGTAGAGTTGACAGGGGTTTCCGGACGTAAGATCTGGGATACATGGGATAGCTTTGCGAAAGTATTGAAAGGCCCCTATTTTAAGTTGGAAAAAATGATTGGTGGCAAATTCGTTTTGGAAGATTTTGAAAAAGCGCTGGAAGAAATCAAAAAAGGGACACCGGGTAAAATGCTTCTGTATCCTAATGTAGAAGATATGTGATCTAATTGAAAATATCCTAATAATTTGAAGAAATACATCTGATTTTCTCTTCTCTGTGTAAGAACGCTGGCATTTGTCAGCGTTCTTATCAAATAAAAAACTAGAAAGGGGCAAACGATCATGAAAAACAATATGATATACCTGGAAACGCATTCCCTGGATCCGTATTATAATCTTGCATTTGAAGAATATATTCTGAAGCATAAAATGGAAGGTGACTATCTGCTTTTATGGCAGAATGAAAATACGGTTGTGATCGGACAGAATCAAATCGCAGAGGCAGAGGTAGATCTTCATTTCATACAGGAATATGATATAAAAATCGTTCGAAGAACGACTGGCGGTGGTGCTGTGTACCATGATAAGGGGAATCTGAACTATTCTTTTATCACAGATGTAAAAGAGATGGAAGAGTTGACGATGGATCAGTTTGCGAGACCTGTTGTAGAAGCTTTGTGTGGACTGGGGTTGGATGCTGCTGTTTCTGGCAGGAATGATATTCTGATAAACGGCAGTAAGGTATCCGGAACAGCACAGCGCATTTATAAAAACCGGATTTTATTCCATGGTACATTGCTGTTTGATGTGAATGAAGAAATGGTGGCCGGTGCTTTGCGGGCAGATCCTTTGAAGTTTCAGGGGAGATATGCTAAATCTGTCCGTTCTCGAATTGCCAATATCCGTGGGTTTTTAGATGAAGATATGGGAATCGAACAATTCTGGAACTATTTGAAGGATCAGATCGGTAAAAATGGTGTGATGGAAAAAGGCGTATTGACGCCAGGGGAACAAGAGGCTATTTTTACTTTGCGAAATGGAAAATATGTCACAAAAGAGTGGAATTTTCGACATATGCAGCAATTCGATTTTTCCAATAAAAAGAAATGGCATGGTGGGATTCTGGAAGCGAGAGTAGCGGTTGAAAAAGAAAAGATCAAACAGGTCGTTTTTTATGGGGATTTTTTATCGAAGACCTCATTGGATGAGACCGAACGGGCATTGGTTGGACGGAATTATGTGCCCTTGGATGTACGAAATATATTGAATCGATATGATTTGGAAAAATTTTTTGGTACTATCACGATGCAGGAAGTTTTAGATACTATTTTTATGGTTTGAGAAGAAAAAGAGCCTTTGGGGAAAGGCTCTTTTTTGTGTGTTAATATGAACTATGATTATCGATCCAGCTCATATGAGATAAAATCTCTGGTACAGGTAAATCTGGAGTGTATTTTTTTAGGGCAGAGTGCATGGATGTATGAATATGGAATATATCATCTTCTGGGAAAGGTAAGTGATACAGGAAGATGCGCTTGGGGTTGAGTTTACGCAGAAAATCCTGAGAGCCTCTGTGAGCGATTTGATAAAGATTTACGAAAGCGGCACTGATTCCGTCCGATATCAAGGGGTGTAAGGGTATGGCATCTGCTTCCTGAAAAGCGGCATCACCTGCGATAAAGATGGTTTCTGGCCCTGATTGGATCAAGTAAGAACGGTGAGGAATGGACGCGAACTGATCGCAATCGTGAATAGTGTGTAAAGAGAGGATGAGGAAATCATCCATTTTCAGAAGGTCAAGATTTTTTCTTAATGGAAGTCCTTGAATGTTGCAGAGGGGGGAATCAGGGCAGTATGTTATTGTCTCATGGGCAGAGATGAATTGCGCAACTTTCTGAGGGTCAAAATGGTCTGCATGGGCATGGGTAAACAACAGATTTCTGGCAGAAACAGGAGTGGCAGGCATGGGAGAAAAACCGACAGCGGAGCCGTTGTGGATACCGTCGATTAAAATATGGCTATGTTTGTCTGTAATATACAGACTGGAATTAACGGAATGATATATTTTCAGATTCATTAAAGTGCCTTCTTTCTAAACAATGCCTTAAATATATAAATGGTTTTACCTTTGAGTTATTATTTATTTTATGGTAAAATTGAAAATAATTCAATATGGTTTGTTTTTTAGAAAGAAAAAGAGGTGTGGCCATGACGATTCCGATGAAAGATTTTATGGATAAAGTTCCCGGAGGGGTGATCATCGTCCCTTTGCTGATCGGTTGCGCGTTGAATACTTTTTGTCCGGAAGTATTGATGATTGGCAGTTTTACGACTGGTATCGCAACAGGTAGTGCAGCTTTAATGGGGGCACTGTTCCTTTGTCTGGGTGCTCAGCTGGACATTCGATGTGCACCGCAGGCAGTGAAAACGGGCGCAGCGTTAGTAATTGCGAAACTAGCTGTTGCAACATTGATCGGTTGGGGGATTGGACATTTTTTCAATGATAATTTATTTGGATTGAGTATGCTTGCGGTGATTGCAGCGGTCTCTAATTCTAATGGAGCGTTATATGCGACAATGACGGCCACTTATGGAACAAAAAGTGATCGTGGTGCGATGGCATTGGTTTCTCTCAATGACGGCCCTTTTTTGACGATGATGGTCATGGGAGCATCCGGATCCGCAGATATCCCATATATTAGTCTGATTGCAGCATTGATTCCATTATTTATTGGTGTTGTGATAGGGAATCTTGATCCCAAAATGCGAAAGGTATTTATGGAAGGAACTACAATGATAATTTTATTGGTGGCTTTTTCCGTTGGCTGTACGATGCATTTTCAGCAGATCCTTAGTGGTGGCATTTCTGGTATCCTTCTGGGATTGTGCGCAATTGCGATTGGTGGAATAGTGTGTATTATCGTAGATAGAATGACTGGCGGTAGCGGCGTTGCCGGGGCGGCAATTTCTAGTGTTGCTGCGAATGCTGTTGCGACACCAGCAGCTGTTGCAGCAGTAGATTCGAAATTTTTGCCGATAGTTGGCGTTGCGACGGCGCAGATTGCAGCAGCTTCTATCGTGACCTGTTTACTGACCCCTTTTTTGGTGGCATGGGTGGCAAAAAAGAAGGGATAATGAAATCAAGCAATTCGATAAAAAGAATTGGATAATTTTTTGTGTGGAGCTAATAAGACAGAAGGGATAAATATGAGTTTACCAACAGCAACAAAGATTGAAGATAGAGCAATTGGTGCATTAAAAAATGTCGTAGACGAACATGTTACGATGGGAGCGCTTTTTAATTCTATGGATAAGGAAATGGCATGGGATGGGTATATTTATATATTTTTTGAAGGGAGTAAAGGAGAAGCAAAAAAGGACTTGGATGATAAAGTACCGGTTCAGATTAAAGGGCATGTAGATGAAAAAAGAAAATATATGAATAAACAAAGAATTACTTATCCGGTGTTTTTGGAAGATTTGCAGATTTATTTTAGAGATAGGGGTACTTTATATTTCCAAATCTTTATGACAGAAGATGGGAAGAAAAAAGAAATTTTCTATTCGTCATTGTTCCCTACAAAAATTAAAACATACTTAGAACTTGCTGTACGTAAAAAGAATAAGAAAACGATTAATATAGCATTTACAAAATTAAGACAAGATCCAGAGGCGCTCTATCAGGTAGTGAAGCAGTTTAGCATTGAGAGTAAAAAGCAAGGTTTTGGCGAAGGGCAAATTGTGAAAAATACAATTTTGTTAAAAGATATGGATAAAGTAAAAAGTATTTCTGCAACAGTTGTTGGCGCTACTAATGAATATGATTTTTTGAGAAGAATTAAAGATGGAGATATATGTATCTATGGCACCATTGGTAATAGTTCAATTGAACTTCCATTAGAGTGGCAGGGTGATACTAAATATGTAATTGGAAGAATTGTAAATCGTAAGATATCGGTGGCAGATGTTGTTTATTATGATAAGTATGAAGTAGAGGTAGATACGGATTCTAAGTTTATAGTAATCCCCAGTCCAAATGTACAGATACATTTTAGTGACAAGAAAATCGATTTTAAAGCTAGAAGTGAGATTAAGCAATTAAGGAATGATGCTGAATTTATTCTGGCGATGATGGGGAATACAGAAGTAAAATTTGGAGATAAAGCGTTTTCGTATGCTGATGCCAAAATACCTAAAGAACTTCTAGACGAATTGAATTTTTATATTGATTTAGATGAAGTGCTAAAAATGTTAGAGTTTGAATATAGTCGTCCCTTTAGCGAAGTGACCGGCGCGATTTTAAATCAATTTGTTACTCTTGTAGAGATTAAAAATGGCTTGAAGAATAAACTGTTACAGCATAAACTGCATACATATGACTGGAAAATAGAAGATAAATATTTACCTTTAATTATTGTCAAAGGAGAAAGAGAGGAGAATATATTAATCAATCGAATATATACACATACACACCAAACGTTAAATACGGATGACAATGGTAATTATTATAAGGTTCCGTCGTTTTCACATATTGATGGAAATGTATTAGGCAATTTATTTTATTATGACTATAATTATTTTGCAGAACAAATTAGAAAAGCAGAGGTAAATGATTTTACTGTAAACACTTTAAATCATGCGTCACTTGTACTAATTCAGGCGTATGATTTAAATGGTGATATTCAATTGCTTGAACTAGCAAAATTATTACAGGAAAAAATTAAGAATCACGAACAAATGGGGGATATTTGTTTAATAAATATTTTACAGATTAAAAAGAGAATAGAAAAATTATCAGAAGAGGATAAGCGAGACCTAACAAATATCACCAGCTGTGATTTGCAAATTCTGTTTGGAATAAGTGTGCTTTTGAATGACTTGGAAAAAGCAGAAAAGTGTTTCGAGGAAATGGAGGATGAATTAAAAGAAGAATATAAAAAGTTTCCGATTTTCAGCCTTTATCAAAAATTGTTGAGATGATGGTACTTATGTTACAAAGGACTATTGAGTTTAAATGTTTGCAAATCAAAAACATATAGAATGGATTTTTTCTTTGGTATGTGATATACTATACATAGATTTTATACGAGGGATAATTATTGTATTTAGATGAGAGGATCTCTGATCGAATTACTGCAACAAAATAAACTGCACTGCAACAGTTCTGCAACAAATTTGATTTTGATAATACAGAATCATACTTGATAATACTTTGTTGGGACTTATGGAAAGCTGAATAATACGCCATCCTACAGAACTATACTGGCGGCAACTTGGCTTCCCTACAATGAAACCCATCAATGACTAAAATGTTGAAATTTCAAGGTTTTTTGAGATGTAGATGAGCCTGAAATGGTGATTTACCACAATTTACGACAAATGGCTGAGCCTTGATATGGTATAAATTTAAGACACTATTACCTATTTATATGGGTGGTAGTGTCTTTTTAATTTGTAGCGGTGATAATTTGCGTTTTTGAAGTTGAGCAGGTTTCTGAAAAAGGTAGACCGATTTACACATAAATTTTAAAAACGACAAATCGAAGTGATAAATATATGTATTGAGTGCCGTTTCTAAAATATCGAACAATGAAATACTAGTAAAAAAGAAAAAAGCCCAGAAAAATCAAGGCTTTGGAAAGTTTATATGGTTGCATGAATATGGCTTTGGATAATGAAAATAAAGGGATTTACCTCCCTAAATATAGTGCTTTCATTTTCCTATATTTGGGGGCTTTTTGTCTATTGTCTGATATTACTGGACCTGTTCAGGTTGCAGGAACTTTTGGTTTATCTAAGAATGTGGATTAGTATAATCTTTATAATATACTGTGATTATCGTGATGGCTATATGAGAAGTCCAACCGTTGTTGATTCTTTGCTGTATTATATGCCAGCCAGTTTATCCAGTTTTCTGTTTCTGAAATACAGCAGGATATCTGCCATTACCATAGCCAGATTCAAAAAATAGAAAAATAATACATACCATTTCTCAGCAAAAGCAGCCATGTAAGCTTCATTCATGAATTTGGAAGCAATGCCGGCGATATAGCCGAGAAAAATCAGACACAGAAATGCCAGACTTTTTCCTTTGGCCGTTCTGACTTTATAGGATTTGATCACATTCATGGGCCAGGAGGCACCAAAGCAGAGGATCATGGTGATTTCTAATAATTCGGACATATATTTACTCCTTTCGGTTATAGGTGACAAGACAACAGAAGTATTTTCGCACATCTGTATCGAAAAAACAAGAGAATTTGTGCATAAAAAAAGAGGTCATCAGACCTCTTTTTGTGTTCAGCTGTTTTTGAATACTTCTCTGTCGATGGCGTTATTCTGATGGGCAACGATGGTGGTGCAGACTGCGTCACCTGTGATATTAACGGCTGTACGTGCCATATCCAGGATACGGTCGATACCCATGATCAGACCGATGGCTTCTACAGGCAGACCAACGGAGTTGAATACCATGGTCAGGGTGACCAGACCAACAGAAGGCACGCCGGCCGTACCGATGGATGCCAGAGTGGCCGTACCGATCACTGTCACATAGTCCGCAGGTGTCAGCACGATGCCGAAGGCCTGTGCCGCAAAGACTACAGCTACGCCCTGCATGATGGCAGTACCGTCCATATTGATGGTAGCACCCAGAGGGATGGTAAAGGAAGAAATACGTTTGGAAACGCCCATTTTCTTTGCCAGAGTATCAATGGACATGGGGATCGTCGCATTGGATGTGGCTGTGGAGAAGGCGAATGCCATAACGGGGAAGAAATTCTTGATGAATTTGATCGGGTTCAGACCGGAGAAAATTTTCAGCAGACCCAGATATACGATGAAGCACTGTACGCACAGAGCCAGCAGAACGCCGATCATATATTTTGCCAGGGGCAGGAATGCAGAGAAACCAATGCCGGCAAAGGTTCTGGAGATCAGGCAGAATACGCCGATGGGGGCCAGACTCATGACCATCATGGTCATTTCCATCATGATGTCATTGAACTGGCTGAAGAAATTGCCGACGGTTTCTGTTTTTTCGCCCAGCTTTGCCAGAATGACACCGACGATCAGGGCAAATACGATGATCTGCAGCATATTGCCTGTTGCCAGTGCGCCGATGGGGTTGTCGGGGATGATGTTCAGGATGGTCTGTGCCATGGATGTGGATTCCATGGTCTGCACTTCTGCTGCGTTGGCGGAAATGGCACTCATATCCAGACCAACGCCGGGATCCAGCAGATTGCCCATGGCTAGCGCAACGCAGATGGCCAGTGCTGTTGTTGTCAGATAGAAGGCCAGTGTACGCACACCAACAGTACCCAGCTTCTTGGTATCGCCAATGGCCATGCTGCCGCAGACGATGGAGCAGAATACCAGAGGCACGACCAGCATCTTCATCAGACGGATGAAGCCCTGACCGACGATATACAGGATACCTTCTACTAAAATATGATCCTTGATGTGACCGGAGGGTATGATATAATGCAGCACCATACCGAAGAGCGCACCTACAATGAGGGCCACGAAGATCTTCGTCGTCAGCCCCATTTTCTTTTTTGCTTTTGTATTTTCCATAGATTTACGCCTCCAAATATTCTTTCAAAGATTCCTGCCATGTGGGCATATCGTAAACATCGATGATGCGCAGGATGAAGTTGTCCAGTACAGCGTTGGCAGGGCGCGCTGTGGGGATATTTTCCGCCAGAGCGGGGTTCAGTTTCAGGGTCTTGCCTGTCAGCTTCAGGATCTCTTCCGCAAATTCCAGACGGCTGCAGTGACCTTTGCAGGTTGCATGGTATGTGCCGTATTCGTTTGTGCGGATCAGGTGCAGGATGATGCGCGCCAGATCCTTTGCGCTGGTGGGGGAGCCATGCTGGTCTGTAGGGATGGAAACTTCTGTTTCTGTTTCCGCAGACTGCAGCAGGGCATTCACGAAGTTTTTGCCTTCGCCGTAAACCCATGTGCTGCGGATGATGAAATGTTTATGGGTGAATTCCTTTACGTAGTTTTCGCCAGCTCTTTTGGAACGGCCGTATACGGTCAGGGGGTGTGTATCGTCAAATTCAGTGTAGGGTGTTTCTTTTCTGCCGTCGAAAACATCGTCTGTGGAGATCTGTACGATCTTCGCGTTATGTTTTCTTGCCACCAGAGAAAGGTTTCTTGCGCCCAGAGCATTTACGCGGTAAGCCAGTTCGGGGTTGGCTTCGCAAAGCTTGGTATCTGTAATGGCGGCGCAGTTGATGATGACATCGGGTCGGTTGATCTCGCCGTAGCTCAGTACGTCTTCTGTCTGTGTGATGTCCAGTTCTTCTTTATCGGTGCAAAGGACTTCCAGTTCCATGGGGTCCAGTACGGAAAGGATGGCCTTGCCGACCTGACTTTCGGAACCAACGATCCAGAGTTTTAACATAAAATATCCCTCCAATTTTTTGCAAAATTTATATAATTATACAGGAAAATACAGAAAATGACAAGAGAATGGCGGATTTTCGGCATTCATCCATGCAATAAAACTGTATTTCCATTCCTATTTGTTTTAAGAAAAGATCAAATGAAATTTAATAAAAAATATTTTATTAAAAATGGTTGACAATGAAATATATTTCATTATATAATGCCATAGAAATTAGCAATTGAGCTTTCCTAATATTTCCCTTCCCCCCTGACCCCACGAATCAGGGGGTTTTTATTTTCTGCAGAAAAAGAAAGGAATGTTGAAAATAAGCCTTTATGGTTTAGAAAAAATTTTCTTTCTGTTTAGTATTTGTAAACAAAATCGGTAAAAAATAGCGGTGGGACGCTGGGAATCCATTGAAATCAAGGCGATGGGTAAAAATGTGCGAAAAACCGAACAATTTTTCGCAGAACACACCAAAAAGTTTAATAAATCAAATTTTTTGTTTCATACCTATTGCATTTTCGTAAAAGTAGGCTATAATAGTTAGACTGGCAGGAATACTGTCGGTTTTTGAAATACAGAAAATACACGGGAAAAGGAGATGCAGGCCATGGAGATCGGTCAGAAAATAAAACAGCTACGAATACAAAAAGGCTTAACGCTGGAAGAACTGGCAAGCCGCAGTGAACTGACGAAGGGCTTCCTGTCTCAGATGGAACGGGACCTGACATCCCCTTCCATCGCCACTTTGAATGATATCCTGGAGGCACTGGGGACCACACTGGCGGAGTTTTTCAAGGAGGAAAAGGAAGAACAGCTGGTGTTCCATAAAGAAGACTTCTTTGTGGACGAAAGAGAGGATTACACCATCCGCTGGATCGTGCCCAATACCCAGAAAAATGAGATGGAACCCATCCTCATCGAACTGCCTCAGGGCGGCGAAAGTTTTGTGATGGACCCCCACAGCGGCGAGGAATTCGGCTATGTGCTGGAGGGTGCCGTCATCCTGATGACAGGAGAGGACAGGCATATCGTCCATAAGGGCGAAACCTTCTATCTCTCTGGTAAAACCAGACATTATTTAAAGAACGAGAAGAAAACAACTGCAAAGGTGCTGTGGGTTTCCACCCCCCCTTTGTTCTGATATATAACAAAAAGTGCTTTGCACTTTTTATTTGAAATGGTCGGTGCTCCGCAGACTGATGTCTGCGTGTGCCCTCGCAACAAAAAGCGTTACACGCTTTTTATTAGGAGGATAGAAAATGAAGAAAAAACTCATTCAGTTCAAAAACATCGTGAAAAGCTACGAAGACGGCAAGGTCGTTCTGAAGGGCATCAATCTGGATATTTACGAAAATGAATTCGTTACCCTGCTGGGCCCCTCCGGCTGCGGCAAGACCACACTGCTGAGGATTCTGGGCGGTTTCCTCAATGCCGATCAGGGTCAGGTCATCTTCGATGGGCAGGAAATTTCCAATATGCCCCCTTATAAAAGAGAGGTCAACACTGTATTCCAGAAATACGCTCTCTTCCCTCATATGAATGTATATGATAACATCGCTTTCGGACTGAAGCTGAAAAAAGAACCCAAGGACATCATTGAGCAGAAGGTAAAACGTATGCTGAAGCTGGTGAATCTGGAAGAATATGCGGACAGAAGCGTGACAGCCATGTCCGGCGGTCAGCAGTAGCGTATCGCCATCGCCCGCGCTCTGGTAAATGAACCCAGCGTCCTCCTTCTGGACGAACCTCTGGGTGCGCTGGACCTGAAACTGCGTAAGGAAATGCAGCACGAACTGAAGAAAATTCAGCAGGAAGTCGGCATCACATTCATTTACGTTACTCACGATCAGGAAGAAGCCCTGACCATGTCCGATAAGATCGTTGTTAT
>JAFUPY010000109.1 GCA_017472565.1 Eubacterium sp. | reverse complement strand
CCATAATCTTTCTGTCTTCGTTGGCAATTACAATACCAAAACGGCTGGCCTCTTCCATAGGAACTGGCATTACAGCCAGTGTTACATCTGCATTGTTTGCTTTATGGAAATCCAGCATCTGTTCGTAATCCATCTTGTAGATGTGGTCGCCAGATAAGATCAGAACATATTCTGGATCATAGCTGTCAATGTAGTTCAGGTTCTGGTAAATCGCATTGGCGGTACCAGACTACCATTCGCTGCTGCCACTCTTTTCATATGGCTGCAAAATTGTAACTCCACCATTGTTACGATCCAAATCCCACGGGATACCGATACCGATATGGGTATTCAGACGTAATGGCTGATACTGTGTCAGGACACCTACTGTGTCAATCCCGGAATTGATGCAATTGCTAAGTGGGAAATCGATGATACGATACTTGCCGCCAAAAGATACTGCCGGCTTCGCAACATCCGATGTAAGAACACCCAATCGGCTCCCCTGACCTCCTGCCAGTAACATTGCAATCATTTCTTTCCGAATCATATTCGTCACCTCTTTTTTTTTAATTGCCGCCTCTGTCAGTCCCCATCTGACAAAATTGGCTGTTTCGACAAAACCCGCAGGGGGCAGACTCCCCCATTGATAACGTTCATTATATCACATCTTTCCATATTAGTACACATTTTTACCAAAAGTTTGCGTATTTTTCCCGTTTTTTTGACATTTCTCACAAATAGTATGCTGTATACCGAATACGCCCTCCTTTTTTATGTGTATCCTCTTTCCTTTACAGAATTGCCAGTTTTTTCGCGCAAAAAGTTCTCAATCGGTCTGATTTGTGGTACACTAGGCTGTAGGGCAATATACTTTCATCCACAGGGAAAATACCAGCGTTTGGAACCTCTGCCCTATCATACATATTTATTAGGAAGGTGTTTTATGTATAAAATAGATTTTAATAATCCAATCCACGTTCATTTCATCGGCATCGGCGGCATCAGCATGAGCGGCCTGGCGGAAGTTCTTTTAAAGGAAAGATTTACCATTTCCGGTTCCGACTCTCAGGCGTCTGCACTGACCAGAGAATTAGAAGCCGGGGGCGCTTCCATCTATATCGGACAGCGTGCTTCTAACATTCAGGAAGGCACTGACCTGGTAGTATATACAGCAGCCATCCACCCTGACAACCCTGAGTTTATGCAGGCAGTGGCTCTCGGTATTCCTACTTTAAGCCGTGCAGAGCTGTTAGGCCAGATGATGGACAATTATGCCCGCTCCATTACTGTCAGTGGTACCCACGGAAAAACAACCACCACTTCTATGGTAGCGCATATTCTGCTGGCAGCACAAGCAGATCCAACAATTTCCATCGGCGGCATCTTAAATGCCATCGGCGGCAACATTCGCGTTGGTTCCTCCGACTTGTTTTTGACAGAGGCCTGTGAATATACCAACAGTTTTTTCCACTTCTATCCAAAATACAACATCATATTAAATATAGAAGAAGACCATATGGATTTCTTCAAAGATTTAGCAGACATCCGCAATTCCTTCCGCCGTTTTGCCCAGAACACAAGCGATAACGGCGTGCTGATCCTTAACAGCGAGATTGAAGCCCCAGAAGAAATCACTGCCGGCTTAGCCGCAAAAGTTGTCAACTACGGTACACAGGGCAATGAAGATTATCATGCCACCGATATTTCCTACAACGAATTCGGCTGCGCTTCTTTTATGGCAAACACACCAGCAGGCAGCTTTCCTATTACCCTAAGCGTTCCTGGCGAGCACAACGTATCCAACGCCCTGTCCGCCATCGCCTTTGGCTGTGAAGCAGGTTTTTCCAAGGAAGACATCACCGCCGGGCTGTTAGCCTTTGGCGGAACCGTTCGCCGCTTTGAAGTGAAAGGTCATCTCGGCAACGTAACAGTGGTTGACGACTATGCCCATCACCCAACAGAAATTTCGGCAACACTGACTGCAGCCAAGAACTTCCCACACGACCGTATCATCTGCGTATTCCAGCCTCACACGTACACACGTACCAAGGCATTCTGGAAGGACTTTGCCGAAGCCCTTTCCAAAGCTGACATCGTGGTCATGGCCGATGTGTATGCAGCCCGGGAAACCGACACCTTAGGTGTTCGCTCCGAAGATCTGGCCAATGACATCGCAAAATTAGGAACCGAAAGCTATTATTTTGCAGGTTTTGACGAAATTGAGAATTTTTTATTAGAAAAATGTATGAACAATGATTTGTTGATAACTATGGGTGCCGGAGATGTGTATAAAATCGGCGAAAACCTGCTTGGACTATAACTTATCCACATTATCCACATAAAATCGTGCATAAGCCACGCATTTTTATGTGGATAATTTTATTTACATAACTTTTCCACAAAAGTTGTCCACAACCTTATTTTATGCGCTCTGGCGGGATTTTAGACTAGTTTCCATAATAATTTATCCACATTATCCACGTTATCCACAATTGATGCAAACCCAGTAAAATCAAGGGTTCGCGGGATTTTTTGCTCTTCATTTTTTATTTTTGTTGTGCTATAATGCAAAAACGGACGGCCAGGGGGCGGTCGTCAGGGAGAGAGAGACTATGGCAAACATTACATTTAACAATCAGATTTGGGGACTGGCAACCTATATCCCCAACGAATTTATTGATAAACATATGACATCCGCAAACGGCGAATATGTCAAGATCTATCTGTATCTGTTACGCTACATAAACCATCCGGAGGAAGAGTTTTCCATCGGCAAGATTGCTGACCATTTTGATCACACAGAAAAGGATGTACAGCGGGCACTGGCTTACTGGGAAAAGATGAATCTGCTTCGACTGGAATACAACGAAAAGAAACAGCTGACCGGCATCTGTCTGCTGAACGGACAAAATGACACCTACGCAGCCAAGCCGGCGATTGCAGACAAGAGCTCTGACAAAGAGATTGACAGACCAACCCGGATCCGTGCAATTTCCATTCCGCAGAAGGCAACCCCTTCTCCAGATGAATTAAAGCATCTGTGTCAGAGGGAGGATATTCAGGAACTGGTTTTCCTGACTGAGACCTATCTTGGCCGAACCATCAGCCGTTCTGATCTGGAATACATTTTCTGCTGGTACGATCAGCTCCATTTTACACCTGAGTTGATTGAGTTTTTGATCGAAAACACCATTACCAAAGGACATCCAAGCTTCCATTATATGCACAAGGTGGCCGAGGACTGGTATGCCCAGGGAATCAGCAGTTTAGAAGAAGCCAAGCAGCTTGTCAGCCGAAACAACGAGATTTACTACGCAGTGTTAAAAGGTTTTGGCATCCGGGGCAGAAATCTTGTCCCATCCGAGATGGACATGCTGAAAAAATGGACCGGAACTTACGGCTTTGGAAAGGATATGATTGCAGAGGCCTGCAAGCGTACCATTGCCAACATCCATGAACCAAGCTTTGAATACACGGATTCTATTTTGACAAACTGGCATGCCGCTTCCCTTCATACCCTGGAGGATGTAAAAAAAGCAGACGAAGCCTATGCCAAGCAGCAGAATGCCGCTCGTGCAAAAGCACCTGCAAGAAGCAACCACGCAAATAAGTTCAACAACTTCCAGCAAAGAGACTATGACTACGATCGCCTTTCGCAGCAGCTGCTGGAAAAATCCATGCTATAAGGAGCGGATCACATGGCATTGACCAACGCACAATACGAAGACCTGATGCGCCAATACAACCAGAAACAACTGCGGGCTCATCAGCAGGCAACAAATAAAAAACAGCTGATTTACGCACAGATTCCTGCACTGGCGCAGATAGATGCGCAGATTGCATCTATGAGCGTAAAAAAAGCCAAGGAGTTTATCAGTGGCAACGCTGCTGCCCTTGCCGGACTGGAGGAACAGATCACAGGGTTATCCCGGCAAAAACTGCAGCTTTTGTCTGCTGCCGGTTATAGCCCAGACAGTTTTGCGCCACACTATGAATGTCCGGACTGTCAGGATACGGGGTACATCAACAACAAAAAGTGCCACTGTTTTCTGCAGGCAGAGCTGGAATATGTATATGCCCAGTCCAACGTAAAACATTTATTGGCAAGAGAGAACTTTGATACCTTCTCCCTTCGCTATTATTCCGCGGATGTGATTGACCCGGCATCCAATCTGTCTTCATTAAAGCTTGCCCAGTCTGCGCTGGCAAAATGCAAGGCATTCGTGGCAAACTTTGGCCATCAGACAGATAACCTGCTGCTCTATGGCAACACCGGTACCGGCAAAACATTTTTAACAAACTGCATCGCAAAGGAACTGTTGGATCAGGGCTATTCCGTGATCTACTTTTCTGCGTTCCAGCTTTTTGACGCATTGGCAAAACACGCATTTGATAAAGGTGCATCCGAAAATGAATATCAGAACATTTTCAACTGTGATCTGCTGATCATCGATGATCTGGGCACAGAAGTCCCAAATGCATTTACCACATCCAAGTTTTTTCAGTGTATGAACGAGCGGATTCTTCGCGGCAAATCCACGATCATCTCCACCAACCTTACACTGAAGAATATTGCGGAGATTTATTCGGAACGTATTTCCTCAAGAATCACCAGCAATTTTACTTTGATCAAACTGTTCGGAAGGGACATTCGCATTCAGAAAAAACTGGAAGGCAATTAATTGGCCAAATGTAGCCTGTGACAGGGCTTTAGCACTTGTCAATGGGCTCTTTTGAATGCTATAATGCCTATGGTATCTACTATTTTACGTACAGAATGGCTGCGGCCTTTTTATAAAAATATCAAAAGAAAAAACAATCGGAGGAACTTATTTCATGGCAAACGATATGAGAGACCTTAACACTATACCAGCTGGGTCACTGGGCTTACTTCCACTGGAAAGTTGTAAGGCAATCGGAGAAAAGGTAGATCAGTACCTTGTTTCTTTTAGAAAAGAACGTAATCACGAACACGAGAATGACATTGCATTCACGGGCTACAATCGTGATTCCTACATCATCAAAGGCAGCTGCCCTCGTTTTGGTTCAGGGGAAGCGAAAGGAACTCTGCAGGAATCTGCACGTGGTTTAGACTTATTCCTTATGGTAGACGTTACAAACCACAGCTTAACATACAAGCTTTGCGGCGAACTCAACCGCATGTCTCCAGACGATCATTATCAGGATCTGAAACGTATGATCGCAGCAGCAGGTGGTAAGGCAAGAAGAATCAATGTTATCATGCCTTTCTTATATGAAAGCCGCCAGCACAAACGTACTTCCAGAGAATCTTTGGACTGTGCACTGGCATTGGAAGAACTGATCGGCATGGGCGTAGACAACATCATCACATTTGATGCACATGACCCACGCGTTCAGAACGCAATTCCTTTAAATGGATTCGAATCTGTAACATGTGCTTACCAGTTCGTAAAAAATATTCTTCGCAATGTAGATGACTTACAGATTGACAATGACCACATGATGATCATCAGCCCAGATGAAGGCGGCACCAACCGTGCAGTTTACCTGGCAAACGTTCTTGGCGTAGATATGGGTATGTTCTACAAACGCCGTGATTACAGCACAATCATCGACGGCCGTAATCCAATCGTTGCTCACGAATTCCTGGGAACCTCTGTAGAAGGCAAAGACGTTCTCATTGTTGACGATATGATTTCTTCTGGCGACAGTATGATCGACGTAGCAACCGAATTAAAGAAGAGAAAAGCAGGCAGAATCTTCGTCATCTCCACCTTTGGTCTGTTTACAAACGGCCTTGCCAAATTTGACAAAGCAGTGGAAGAAGGTCTCATCTACAAGGTTGTTACGACCAACCTGACCTATCAGACACCAGAGCTGTTGGCAAGACCATACTACATCAACTGTGATATGAGCAAATACATCGCTTACATCATCGATACCTTAAACCACGATGCATCCATCAGTGATCTGTTAGATCCATATGACAGAATCCAGAAGGTTGTTGCAGAATACAAAGCAAACGGTGGAAAATTAAACAGATAATTATAAATTCAAGAAATGATAATAAAAAAAGAAGCGGAGAAAAATCTCTGCTTCTTTTTCATCTTATCATACATCTTTATTTGCCCATTTATTATACGCAGCTTAAGAACTGTGACATGGCATCGAGAGCACTTTCTTCGTCATTTCCACATGTCTCAATATCGAGTTCCATTCCTTTGCGTGGGCTGATTGCCATAATTCCCATAATGCTCTTTGCATTAATCTTACGGCCATCGCTTAACAGGTTAATTTCACTTGAAAACTGACATGCAACCTGTACAAGCTCTCCAATAGGGTTTTCATATTTTTTTACAATGTCTGCAATTACAACAGTTTTTTTCTGCATAAACCGTACCTCCTGCCACCTTGATTAATATATATTGAATTCAATCGTTTGACAAGTAGGTAATTTCAAAACTGTTATTTTGCCCGAAGAACGGATTATTTTTTTTATTTTATTGGCATTTTGTACAATGTATACAAAACAAGGAGAAAGGGATGTTCCCTTTCTCCTAAGCACTGCTTATAATTCCTCTTTTATTTATTAGCAAACGCCCTGCGCGATCATTGCAGTTACCACTTTTTCAAAGCCAGCAATGTTAGCGCCTGTTACATAGTCGCCTTCTTTGCCATAACGTTTTGCAGCGTCTTCGATGTTGTGGTAGATATTTACCATGATACCCTGTAACTTTGCATCTACTTCTTCGAAAGACCAGCTTAATCTTTCGCTGTTCTGTGACATTTCCAGAGCGGATGTTGCAACACCGCCAGCGTTGGATGCTTTGCCAGGAATGAACCATACGCCATTGTCCTGTAAGTATTTGGTTGCTTCCATTGTGGTAGGCATGTTAGCACCTTCCGCAACCGCCATTACGCCATTGGCTACTAACTGTTTTGCATCTTCCAGGTGTAATTCGTTCTGTGTTGCACACGGAAGAGCGATATCACATTTTACAGACCATACGCCACGGCCTTCATGGTATTCTGCATTTGGTCTTGCAGCCGCATATTCTGTCAGACGTGCACGTTTCACTTCTTTTACTTCTTTTAACAATGCAACATCAATTCCGTCCGGGTCATAGATCCATCCATTGGAATCAGAGCATGTTACAACCTTTGCACCAAGCTGCTGTGCCTTCTGGATTGCGTATGTGGCAACGTTACCGGCGCCGGAGATAACCACCGTCTTGCCAGCCATTTCCTGACCATGACATTTCATCATTTCCTGAACGATATATAACAGACCATAGCCGGTTGCTTCTGTACGAGCCAGCGAACCGCCGTATGTTAAGCCTTTGCCTGTTAACACGCCTTCATACAGACCTGTGATTCTCTTGTACTGCCCATACATGTAACCGATTTCTCTTGCGCCTGTACCAATATCGCCAGCAGGAACGTCAACATCTGCACCGATGTATTTGTACAGTTCTGTAATAAAGCTCTGGCAGAATGCCATCACTTCTCTATCTGATTTACCCTTAGGATCAAAGTCAGAACCACCTTTACCGCCGCCGATTGGAAGACCGGTTAAGGAGTTTTTGAAAATCTGTTCAAATCCAAGGAACTTGATAATACCAAGGTTAACGGATGGATGTAAACGTAAGCCTCCCTTGTATGGTCCAATAGCATTATTGAACTGTACTCTGTAGCCGGTATTCACCTGAACCTGACCATTGTCATCAACCCAAGGAATTCTAAAGATGATTGCGCGGTCTGGAGTTGTGATTCTTTCCAGAATCGCTTCTCTGCGATATAACTCTTCATTCGCATCAATGACTGGTGCGATTGTTTCCAACACTTCTTCTACAGCCTGAATGAACTCTGGTTCTGCTGCGTACTGTTTTTTTACTTTTGCAAGAACTTCTTCTACATATCTCATCTATACATCTCTCCTTTACAAGTTCTTTGTTTTTTGACACGCTATATTTTAGCGCGTTAAAGCGGACAATGCAACGCTTTTTTTGTATTTTTTATGGATTATTTTTCATTTTTTGAAAGTTCGTATCCGCAATCCTTCATTTTTAAGCAAAAATCGGTTGTTATTTGTCGAAAAATGAAAAAATCGGCTACCAGAGGCTTCTTCTCTGGTAGCCGAACATATTCTTATCATATAGGAAATTTCTTCGAATTCCTATTTACCGCAGCAACAATCAGATTCTTCTTCTGCTGTCTGGGAACAACAGCAGCTGGATGCACCTGACTTTTCTCCACAAGTTTTAGAAGATGGACAGCCGATACACTTCTGGCCGCTTTTCTTTGCCTTTACAATATATACAATCGCTGCAACCAAAATGATTAGAATGATTACTGTAATAATAACATTTACCATGTGATATATCCTTTCTGCCTACAAACCTGCGGTTATCTCTCCTGACAGATTATGCTGCCTTTTTCTTCAGAGCGTATTCTGCTGCAATGCTTCTGTTCGCTTTGATGATCAGACCAGCAATGATTGCAATCATGATCACAACTGCGATCAGACCAGGAACGAATGCAGTTCCAAGTGCGCCGGTTGTTGCCAATGTACCAATCTGATATACGAAGAACGCGATCATGTAACCCATTGCGAACTGGAATAAGATACCGCCTGCAAGCCATTTTTTGCTCTTAATTTCAGAGTTCATAGCACCCATCGCTGCGAAGCATGGTGGGGTGAACAGATTGAACATCAGGTAAGCCATCGCTGTGATTGTTGTGATACCCATAACGGTTGCCACGTCAGCACCCGCGCCGCTCATTAATGCCAATTCTTCTGTGTCGATAAAGTTAGTCATAGCATAGCATACTGCTAATGTTCCTACAACGTTTTCTTTTGCAATAAAGCCTGTTACCGCTGCTGCTGCAAGCTGCCATACACCGAAGCCTAATGGGAGCAGTAATACAGCGATTGGGGATGCGATTGTTGCGAGGATGGATGTGCTTTCCATACCTTCTTCCACAACCTGAAGCTGCCAGTTGAATGTCTGCATAATATGAACCACTGCGTTACATACTAAGATAATGGTACCGGCTTTGATAATGTATGCTTTCGCACGGGATAACATGGAAAGCACTGCTTTTGGAATACTTGGCGCTTTGTATTCTGGAAGCTCAATGATAAAGAAGGATTTACGAATCTTATGTCCTGCAATTTTGTTGATAATGAATGCACCAACGATGATGAAACCGATACCAACAAAGTACATCAATGGAGCAACCCAGCCTGCATCACCGAAAAAGGCGCCTGCGAACAGAGCAATAACTGGGAGTTTAGCACCACATGGAATAAATGGTGTTAACATCGCTGTTGCTCTGCGTTCTCTTTCATTACGGATAGTTCTTGCTGCCATAACACCTGGGATAGCACAGCCAGAGCCGATGATGAAAGGAATTACGGATTTACCGGAAAGACCAACTTTTTTCACGATTGGGTCTAATACTACAGATACACGTGCCATATAACCGCAGTCTTCTAAGATTGCGATCAGGAAGTACATTACCATTACCAATGGAAGGAACCCAACGACTGCACCTACACCGCCGATGATACCATCGCAAAGTAAGGATGTTAAGAATGCATTGGCACCGGAACCTTCTAATGCGCCCTGTACAAAGCCCTGGAAGGTTTCAATCCAGCCTACCAGCCAGTCTGCGATTGCTGGTCCTACGAATGTCTGAGATACCCAGAACACGCCCCACATCACTAAAATAAAGATAATGATACCTAATACTTTATTTGTCAGGATTGCATCTGCTTTATCCTGTTTGTTTCTCTGTTTTGTTAAAACTTTTCTTGTTTCAACAGAAGCAACAACACCGTTTACAAACTCGAAACGTTTTTTATCTGCTTCTACTACCACTTTTTTGTCTGTTAAGTCAATGTCGCCCTGTACATAAGGCGCTTTCTGTGCCGCACCTTTCAGTTCGATTGCTTTTTTCACAACCACATCAAGACCTGTCGCAGAAGTGGAAATTGTTTCAAACACTGGACAGCCTAACTTTGCGGATAACGCTGCAACATCGATATTTGTCTCTTTCTTCGCATTCACATCGCTCTTGTTCAGCGCTACAACCATTGGAATTCCTAATTCCAATAACTGTGTTGTGAAGAACAGGCTTCGGCTTAAGTTTGTTGCATCCACGATATTGATAATAACGTCTGGATTTTCATTTTTCACATAAGCACTTGTGATGCTTTCTTCAGAAGTAAATGGTGACATGGAATAAGCACCTGGCAAGTCTACTGCGATTACCTGTTCACTTCCATCATAAAAACTTTTTTTCAATGGGCTTTCTTTCTTTTCTACTGTAACACCAGCCCAGTTACCAACGCGTTCTGTTCTGCCAGTTAACGCATTGTACATTGTGGTTTTACCACTGTTTGGATTACCGGTTAAAGCAATTCTCATTTTCATACCTCCTATGTTACTCTCGAATTCTATTCGAGTTAATTTTCACAACCTTGAGTTAGTCTATTCATCTACTGGTTAGTTGTTGCATTCTTTGGTTAGTTTTACCAAACCTATGTTCAAAAAATATAGTGATTCGAAATCACTATATTTCAATGGCTTCCGCCAAATCCTTATCGATGTTATATCTGGCATCTTTGACAGCAACCACACAACTGTTTTTCTTGTTTGCAATGACTGTGATTGGCTCCCCTGCGTAACAGCCCAGGGAAAACAGGAAATCATTCAATTCCTCGTCATCTGTCACAATGTCTTTTATAACATATTCCTTCTCGATCTCTGCGTCTAATAGGTTCATGCCTTCCTCCCAAACCTAATCTTTTGTTAGGCTCATCTAACTCAATATCTAAGTTAACATCTTTTAACCATAATATCAAGCCCTCTTTTGAAATTTTTTATCATTTTATGGCAAAATAATAAGGGTTATTGCAAAAAAGCTACAATAACCCTCTGTTCTGTCTCATATCAAATTGTATCTTTCGTTTTTTGCACTGATCATTCTATGTCATCATATTGGAGCATATAATCCTTGTCGCTCACACTATAATATACAATCTGATCCGGTGTAACGGTCTGCATTCCCAGTGACTGTGTCGCCTCCGTTTTAATCTGCGCAATGTCCTCCTGGGCACCGATACGTTTTTCCAGCATATCATTGTCAATAGACACTGCCTGAATCTCACTCTGTAATGATGCCATGCTTCGCAAACGTGTTGTCACCTCACCCTGAAGGGAGATATAGAAATAACAAACTACACAGCAAATGAGAATTGCCACCGCCATAAAAGCAACAAATCCTTTGTTCATCACTGCTGCCTGTTCACGATTGTGCTGCACTCTTTTTTCAATTTGTGCCTTACGGATACGCGCCTTTCGCTCTGCGATCACATGAGCCGGAACCCTTACAGGCTTCAACACAACACTGCCGTCAACACCTGCTTCAAACCGATAATATTTTCCCCTTGGCTCTTCGTCTAATACGATATTAGACTCCAAATACACTGGCTCCATTGTTCCAATGCCAACCCCTCTCCAAACAATAGATGTATTGCGTCTTCTCTTTTGCAACCACTATATCTAGTATACACCAAGGCTTATTGTTATGTAAACCCTTGTTTACATAAATTTACATAAAAATTTTTATGTAAATCAAAATATTACTTGTTCTTCATCTCCTCACGGACATGGTTTTTGATTGCTTCATAACTTTCCGGACTAAGATCGTGTTCAATCTTGCAGGCATCTTCTGCCGCAATCTCAGGCGCAACGCCCAGGAAAATAAGCCAGTCTGTCAATAACAGATGCCTTTCATAGATTTTCTCTGCAACTTCTTTGCCCATATCGGTCAATGTGATGAATCCGCTTTTATCCACATTGATATATCCATTTAACCGCAGATTCTTCATTGCCACACTAATACTTGGCTTGGAGTAGTTCATATCCACTGCAATATCAATGGACCGCACTACGGGTTTTGTCTTGCTCAAGCGCAAGATACATTCTAAATAGTCTTCTGCTGACTGATGAATTTCCATCGTCTTCCTCCTTATTATACAGGGTCATATTTCATCGGGTCTTCGAAACGTGTAAACTCTGGCAGCCATGCCAGTTCTACCGTTCCGATCGGGCCGTTTCTCTGCTTTGCAATAATGATCTCTGCAATCCCCTTCTTCTCTGTATCCTTATTGTAATAATCATCTCGATAGATGAACATTACAACGTCCGCATCCTGTTCAATAGCACCTGACTCTCGCAAGTCCGAAAGCATCGGTCTGTGCTCTGGTCTCTGTTCTACCTGACGGCTCAACTGGGACAGGGCGATAACCGGAACATGCAATTCTCTGGCAATCTGCTTTAAAGCTCTTGAAATATCAGAAACCTCCTGCTGACGGGAGTCTGACTTGCCAGATCCGCTCATCAGCTGCAAGTAGTCAATGATGACCAGCTTCAGATCATGCTCCAGCTTATATTTTCTGCATTTGCTTCGAAGTTCAGAAATGGAAATACCAGGAGTATCATCGATGATCAATGGAGATGCCGCAATCTGACCTGCTGCCTCCATCAGTTTTGACCAATCCGAGTCTGCCAGGTTACCGCTTCGAAGGAGCTGCGCATCCATTGGTGCCTGTAGGGCAAACAGACGGTTTACCAGCTGCTCCTTTGACATTTCCAGACTGAAAATAGCGGTTGCCATATTTTCTTTCAGCGTAACATGCTGGGCTATATTTAAAACAAATGCTGTTTTCCCCATAGATGGTCTGGCCGCGATCAGGATCATATCCGATGGCTGCAGACCGGACAGCTTGTAATCCAGACTATTAAACCCGGTTGGAATCCCGGTAACATTCCCCTGTGTCTTTGATGCCGCCTCAATACGATCCAGGGCATTCATAACAACCTTGCGGATCGGCACGAAATCATCGGTGGAGCGATTCTGGAGCAGCCCGAAAATATTTTTTTCCGTGCTTTCCAAAATAGCATCCAGGCCTTCCTTTTCCTGATAGCAGTCGCTGGCAATGCCCTCTACGGTCTTGATCAGACGACGGGCAACGGCCTTCTCTTCCACAATCTTGGCATAATGCTTGACATTTGCCGATGTGGGGTTCGTCTCATACAGATCCTTTACGAACTCCAGACTGCTGACTTCCGGCGGAACATTTTTCTCCTTCAACCGGCTCTGAAGGGTAACCAGATCTACCGGCGAACCTTCATTATATAATTCCACCATCGTCTCGAACAGGATTCCATACTGACTATAGTAAAAATCATCCTTCAGCAAAATATCAGAGGCGGTGACAATGGCATCACGATCCATGATCATGGAACCGATGACTGCACTTTCTGCCTCTTTGCTGTTGGGCATCATTCTGTTGAGAACAGTTTCTTCCATACGTGTATCCTCCACGTTATTTTACGCTTCTGTTACTTTTACTCTCACGGTTCCTGTTACCTTTGGATGCAGTTTCACAGGCACTTCAAAGGTTCCAAGACTTTTGATTGGATCGCTTAAGACCATTTTCTTTTTGTCGATATCCATCTGCCACTGCTGTTTGATTGCAGCAGAGATTTCCTTGGTGGAAACGGAACCGAAGGTACGTCCGCCTTCTCCTGCCTTGATCTTAACTTCTACAATCTTATCTTTGATCTCTTCCGCCATCTGCTTGGCCGCATCCAGCTGCTCCTGCGCAACCTTTTCGGCATGCTGATTCTGCAGTTTTAAATCATTCAGATTTTTACCAGTTGCTTCCACCCCAAGCTTCTTTGGCAAAATCATGTTCTTCGCATATCCATCGCTCACATTTACAATATCGCCTTTTTTCCCAAGGGACTTTACATCCTGCAACAAAATTACTTTCATTTACTTAATATCTCCTTCTTTTATCATCTCATCCAGCGTATTCTTGATGGTATTTACCGCATCTTCCATAGAGCAGCCGGTCAACTGTGCACCTGCTGTATTCAGATGTCCGCCACCGCCAAGGCGTTCCATAATACGCTGTACATTAATTTCATCAATGGATCTGGAACTGATAAAGATCTTTCCATGATACTCTGTCAACACAAAAGACGCGCGGATACCAATAATATTCAACAGCTCATTGGCTGCCTGGGCACAAGCCACGGTCGGGCTTTCGATATTGTCCGCAGGGCACACGCTGATGGCAAAGCATCCCTTGTAAACCTCTGCATGACGCACCGCTTCTGCTCTTGCTTTGTAAGCGTTCATATCATCTCTCAACAGTTTTCTCACACGGGTAACCTCTGCACCACATCTTCTAAGATATGCGGCTGCTTCAAAGGTTCTTACCCCTGTTTTTGTCATAAAATTGTTGGTATCTATCAGAATACCTGCATAAATACTGTCCACTTCGTGAGGCAGCAGCTTCACATCCTGATCAAAATACTGCAGCACTTCTGCAATCATCTCACAGGTAGAAGATGCATATGGTTCAATATAGGAAAGCACCGCATTCTTGATCACATCGGTACTCTGTCTATGATGATCAAACACAACAATCGTCTTTGCACGATTCAAGAGCTGCGGACACTCTGTCATGCCCGGTTTATTGGTATCAACAACGATGACTGCGGCATGATAATCAAACTCTTCTACTGCCTGCTGGCTGGAGATAAACATATCTTCCGGATAACCATTTGCTGTTGTAAAAAGGTCCTTGATCGGGCGAAGAGAGGTTGTTACTTCGTCCAGAACAATCTGTACCTTTTTTCCAAAATGACGGCCCGCACAGTAAATTCCAATCGCTGCACCAAAAGCATCAATATCGCAAATCGAATGTCCCATGACATAAAACTTATCTCGAGATAACATGATTTCACGCAGCGCCAAAGCCTTTACTCTGGCTTTTACACGTGTATTTTTATCAATCTGACGACTGTTGCCGCCATAATAATGCACCTTTTCTTTGGTCTTATGCACCACCTGATCACCGCCACGACCCAGTGCAAGGTCAATAGATGTTCTGGCGTATTCATAGTTCTGAATATAATCCTTACAGCCACTTCCCATACCGATACTGAGTGTAATCGCCACTTCATTACCGGCCTTAATCGTCTTCACATCTTCAAGAATACTATACTTATCTTCTTCCAATGTTTTCAGATGCTTTTTCTTAAAGACTACAAAGTATTTATCCTTTTCCGTCTTTTTCACAATCGCATCAATACTGGAAAAATATTTATTTACTTTTCGGTCCACGATCGCAATTAAAAGAGACTGTTTTACATCCTCCACCGATTCAATGACCTCATCAAAATTATCGATATAGACCAGGCCAGACACCATCTGCATGTCTTCATTTTCCTGCATATAGTGTCTTAGTTCTGTTTCATCATGGAGATAAGCTACCACCAGATACTGATCCTGCTTCTCCGTCTCAATAATATTATTATCTTTTAAAATTTCTTTAAAGTATACCTTTTTAACAGACGCACGCATCTGACGGTCGCCCCATGAAACCGGAATGCTCTGCTCATCCTTCTTGGAAATCAGTTCCTTTGTGATTTCCGGAAAAACAGCGGTAATCGACTTGTGGTATACTTTATCCTTTCCCGTCAGTTCTGTAAAAGCACAATTCATCCACAGCAGCTTTCCAGAGGCATCCATAAGAGCATACGGAATCTCGAACTCGCTCAAAAGGCGCTTCTGAACCGTCCCGTACTGAGTTGCAAAGTCAATCAGGTCATTCATGATGATCGGCTTATCATGGCGATGAATCAAAGCAACAATAACGATATAGGCAATCACAAATATGGTACAGACAAACCCTGCCTGGATATCCAATACATACAGCCACACATTCAGAGCTGCAAACAAAAGAATCATAAAAAATGGTAATCTTGTGTATGACTTAAACTTTCCTTTAAACTGAATTTCTGTCCCCATCTGGTTCTCCTCTTACTCCAAAAGAGCGCACTACTCCATGTTCAGTGTCTATTAACTATTGATTATATCACAAATCATCCTATGAAGCAAATATGGGAGACTTGCAATGCAAATCTCCCACACCTAATCCTGTTGTAAAAATCTCTATTTTAGCATTCTGCCATACGGCACTTTTCAATCATCTCACGATCGATGTAGTAGCTGCAGCGTTTCTGTAGTACGCCCAGCTCCTCCAAGGTATCCAGCATTCTATAAACCGTAGCAATTCCGATACTGGAATCCACTTTGATTGCTTCATAATAAATATCCTTACAATTCTCCCAGTTCTGACGAAGAATAATATCCAGAATTACTTTTCGCTGTCCTGTGATTCGTTTTCCCTGTCTGCGCAGTTCATGAAGAACCACATCCTGGTCACTAACATTTCTACTGTTCATACGGTCCTCCCATTGACAATAGCCCTTACTTTGCAGTTAGACGCATCTAATTGCTATAACATTTTGAGATTAGCACTATCTAACTCGATTGTCAATAGGTTTTTCTAACATAAGTTAGTCTTTTCTAATTGCTATTGATTTAATTTTAACAGCTTATCAATATATTCATCCCACCAGGTACTGTGACTCATATCGTAAATCAGTTCTTTCGCCAGACCTGGCTTATCGGTAATGATAGCATCAATGTCATATTTGAGAACTTCGGCCATAGAATCCTCCGTATTGACCGTCCACACGTGAATCTCCTTACCATCGCCATGGGCTCTGTTGACAAACTTTTTCGTCAGCATTAACGCCTCCACACTATAGGCATCCGCTGCTTCCAGTTCTGTATAATCGCCGAAAGAAACAGAGGTGATATAAACCGTCTTGATCTTTGGGTTGATTTCTTTAACCTTTTCCAGGCATTCGTACTTCATAGAGGATACATAGACCATTTTTTCACAGTTATTTTCCTCAATAATATCCAGCACCGCCTGTTCAAAATCCGTTTCAAATCCCGTCGGCTTTAACTCAATATTCACCCAGATTTTCCCTCTGGCATACTCTAACACCTCATCCAGTGTAGGAATCGTAGTCTCTTTAAACTTCACATCAAACCAGCTTCCCGCATCCAGATAGCGAAGATCCTCATAATTGGTCTCCCACACATTGGCATCCACACCTGTCGTACGCTTTAAGTTGGAGTCATGCATCACGATGATTTCTCCATCCCTGGTCTGCTGTACATCAATTTCCATGCAATCAGCACCGATTTCCACTGCGCCGATGCAGGCAGGTATGGTATTTTCCGGATAAGCCTGTGAGTAACCTCGGTGAGCTGTCACCATGACATCCTCGCTGATGGCAGCTCCCAGCACACCTTTTCGCTCCGCCAGCGAATAGGCAAAGTTCACGCCCAAAACCACCACCACCGCCAAGGTAATCAAACGCTTACGATACTGGTATAGCTTTTTCGCCCAGGAAGTTTCCAACAGTCGATAGGCTCCATCCAAATCTTTGAACGCTCCCGGTATCGGCTCATGGAGCACCGCCTTATTGTAATAGTAAAGCAGACTGATTCCCAGATACACCAACGGCAGACAAAAGCAAAAATTCCAGGCTCCAACCAATCCCATCAGGGTGGATATTCCTGACAGCGTAATACTGCTAAACAGATCCGCGGCCACAAAAGTGCGATTCACCGCTGAAATCAGGTAGGAACCCAACATAATGACACCGTAATACAATCCGATCAGCACCAGGTTCCAAATAACCAGAATCAGAATATCCCGCCAGAAATGACCTTTCAAAATCCCCCAGCTCTTTGCCCGGGCATCCTTGAAGGTAGTCTTTTCCAGGCAGAAATAGTGCACACTGTAAATCCATCGGAACGAGCGGTATGCCATATAGATCCAGAAGCCCACATAGGCGATCATCAGCAAACGATGTCCAAAAATATATTCCATAACAAATTCCGGCAATTCAAAGCTGGTTCCATATCCACTAAAAAGCAGCACATGGGTCACTGGAATAATAATCAAAATATAAAGGATCATCAGCCAGTTCTTTCGATGAAATACCCGAAATGCCGCCAATGCCCCCTTACGCATCAGCGCCAGAAGCGGTATTTTCTGTCCGCGATAAGAAGCGTGCAGACAGGTTATAATACAGCAGATATCGAACAATACAACAAAGGTCAGACACAGCAATATCACAAACAGACCGATCCAGACCAATGGCCCCTGCAGATATGTTCCTATGGTCTCATCCGACAGATAGGAAAGCCCGCGCAGTTTTAAAGTAACGCGAACCATTCCCATAAGCAGCGGCTTGAAAACTGCAAGCATAGAAAACTTATACAATAACTCAAACACAAGAAGAGTCCCTATATTCATTTTTAACAATTTCCACCCGAAACGGATAAATTGAAAAAACTTTCTCATACAACAACCTTTTTTCCTATATCTATTAGTGCAAGCCTTGCGAAACCCATACCAGACGGACATTTCTTACCAGATACTAGTATATCACAAAACCAGCCATTTTCATCCACGAATACAAAAAGAACTATCCTGGATGCACAAGTAATACAATCGTTTCTACAAGGAAAAACAGCACCCTTCCATTCGGAAGGATGCTGTATCTATGTTCTTTCAGTTTAAAGCTTCAGAATTTACTGATTGTTTTTTCCTTTGTAGTTTACATATCCCTTTTTCACAAAGTGTGGTTCCGCCCAAAGCTTATCTGCTGTTTCTTTCCATGCATCCGCATATGGTTTTGTTTTTGCACAGAGATCTTCCACAGATTCCGGAGACTGTAAATCAGTAGATTTTGCCCCAGTCTCATGTACCATCTGCATCAGCTTTTCTGGATTTTCAAGCATTGGACATGGACGAAGCATATTGTCATTAAATGGCTGTCCGTCTCTGTATGCCTGGAACAGAGGCTGCTGTAAGCATTCTAAGATTGTGTTTTCACGGATATTAGCTCCGGAGTAGTGGATGAATACACATGGTTCCGCATCGCCGTTTGCATTGATGTGGAAGAAGTTTCTACCACCAGCGATACAACCGCCTACGAATTCACCGTCATTCTGGAAGTCTAATAACATGATTTCTTTACCACCCTCGAAAGCACGGATTTCACGCAGTCTCTTATGGATATAAACACGCTGTTCTACCGTTGGAAGTAAGTCAACATCTGCTTCGTTTCCTACTGGCATATAGTGGAAGAACCAGGAGTAACGGCATCCATGTTCGATTAACAGGTCGATAAATTCATCGGATAATACAGTTTCAATGTTTCTTCTTGTATAACATACAGAAGTTCCGTAGAACAGACCGTATTCTCTCATCAGATCCATTGCCGCAAGAACTTTCTGGAATACACCATCACCACGACGTCCATCGTTGGCTTCTTCAAAACCTTCTAATGATAAGGAGAAGGAAAGGTTACCAAGTTCCTGCACTTTCTGACAGAATGGTTCATCGATCAGAGTACCATTTGTAAAGCTGTGGAATGCACAGTCACGATGTTTTTCACATAACTTGATAATGTCAGCTTTTCTTACTAATGGTTCACCACCTGTGAACATGTAGAAGTAAACACCAAGTTCTTTTGCCTGTGTTACAATGCTGTCCATTTCTTCAAAAGTAAGGTTTAATTTATAACCATATTCTGCAGCCCAACATCCTGTACATCTTAAGTTACATGCACTTGTTGGATCCATAAGGATTAACCAAGGAATATTGCAGTTATATTTTTCTCTGTTCTGACGAATCTGTGTGGTTCCGTAGAAAGCTGCTTCAAAACCAAGGTTTAATGCTGTCATCTTAGCTACGTTTGGATGTAATTCATCTAACATTCTGTTTACGAACTTCATCCATTTGTGATCTGGATTTTTAATAATAGCTCTTGTTGCATCGTATGCTTCTGGGCTGAAGTTGTCGCCCATGAATTTCTGAGCCAGATCTACGATTTCAAGAAGACCTTTTTCACGGTCTTTGTTCAATCTTTTTAAAGCGATATCAATCGCTGCACTGAATGCTTTTCTCTGTACGGTATGTTTTAAGTTTGCCATGATTTTTCCTCCATCAATATTCGCAACTTGCCGTCTATATTACTTGTTACTAAAATCTCTCTAACATACATGGCTTCCCATTTTACAGAAAGCCAACTGTAAGAAGTATATAGAGAAATTCTTTTCTTGAATATATGCAATAGCAGATATTTGTTTCTTTACTTTATACATACTATCTTAAATGTAGTTTTGTTTTATTCATTTTTTGCCAATTGTTTGTATTTTTATTGATTTTGTAAAAAAATGTTTTATAAAAAAAGCAGCTTTTCCGCTGCTTTTTATTTCCCAGGCATTCTTTTAGTGTTTGCAATTACAGCACTTATGGATAGAATCTGTATCCAAAACCATATGAACCAGCTTCCTGTTAGCCCAAACACCAGCAGCTTCTTTTGCCCTAAAACCAATGGTCTCAAAAAAACCAATGGTTTCTTCAAATGCATCCAGCTGCACTTCTTTTGCATTGGACATCATCGCCTTATCCACCAGCATGCGAACTATAAAGTCACCATATTTTTTTCCACGATATTCCGGCAACACCGCCACACGACTAATCACAAAATCCCATCCATCAAAGGAGATTCTTCCGATTGCCACCGGTACATCGCCCTCAAAAGCCAGCACATGCATGCAGAAATCATCCTGCCCATCTGCTTCTACTTCTAGGGGAATCTGCAATTCCTCCTGAAAAACAATTTTTCGTATCTTAAGAATTTCTGTCAGGTCATCCTGTCCAGAATAAAACTTTCCTCTAACCATTCACTACTCTGCCTCCATCTCACCCAGTTCATTTATGTATTCAAATAGTTCTTTAACGCATTCATTTGCGCTCTGGCTACGTCAATTCCTTCCTGATAGAGTTTTCCAAGAAGATTCCAATCGCCCTCTGTGCGCCCTACACCAAAAGTATCTCTCGGTGCAATCACAAACAATTTACCTTGCCGTTCCAATTCAAACATTTCCTTACAACACTGGTTGTAGTCTCTGGAACGATTCTTCAAGCAATCCACAATTTTCGGATATTTTCGACACAAAAACTGAATCAGACCGGCTCCTTTTTCTTCCCCTTTTACATAATCCCGTTCCCGGGTCAGAATTACAACCACTTTATCGCAGCCCTCTTCCAATGCCTTTTTATACGGAATAGAGTCAGACAAACCTCCATCCAGATAATAGTTATCGCCCAACTTCACCGGCGGGAACAACACTGGCAGCGAGCAGCTTGCAACAGCAGTTTCCCAAAGTCGCTCATATGGCGGAATCTGCTTATATTCCGGCTGTCCCGTCTCCACGTTGGTCACTACAGCAATGACCTCGCCCGGATAATTTGCCAGGGCATCATAATCAAAGGGTACCAATTTGTTTGGCACTTCATCAAAGGCAAATGCCAAATTATAATAGCAGCGTTTTTTCGGATTCAGCCAATGCCGCATTCCCATATAACGCTTATCGTTCATATACTTTTCTGTGAAGTCAGCATTTCTTCCCCGCTGACCAGACACATAAGATACACCGTAAGCAATCCCGGCAGAAACACCGATGAAATAGTCCGGCATAATCTTTTCATCAAACAAGACATCCGCCACACCACAGGAAAAAATCGTTCTGCTGGCGCCGCCTTCCATTACAACTCCAAGTTTCATAGCAAAGCCTCTCTGCAATCATGATATAACCAATCACATACTGCCTTTATTCTTATTCGTTTTCTATTTTTATCTATCTTATTTTTCTTTTTCTTTAATCGCCTTAAACAACTGCACACGATTGTTAATATTTAATTTGCGATAAATATTCAAAACATGTTTTTTCAATGTATTTACACTAATCTGCAGTTCTTCGCTGATCTGATTATTGTTCTGCCCCTGCATCAGTCTGCGCAGAATCGCACTTTCTCTCTTGGTAAGATTATAATGCTCGGTAGCTTCTGTAACCGTCAGTTTTTCCTGAATAGCAGCACGTTCTATACGTTCCTCACCCAGACGATACAGCAAATGATCCTTCATCAGTTCCAGCACATAGATGTCATCTGTATCAAAGTTGTCCTTCCCAATCGTTCGATAGAAAGAAATCAGACCAAAACAGGTTGCCTTATCTCCCAGCACCAAATGCATCGAATACTCCCAGTTATTTGGGACAAAATATTCCTTATAAAAAGGCATAGAAACGCGTTCTTCCGAAGACACCAGATCGGTACCTTTCAAGACTATGCTTTTTCCCTGAAATGTCACCGTACTTTTTTTCAACATTTCACGGAACAACTTGCCACCATTTACATCACAATCATACTGAACCGGTTTCACAAAACGCTGGCTGTCAATCAAATCAGTAAGATAAAATTCTGCACTGTCGAAATCCAACACCAGTTTTAATTGTTCCAAAAATGATACCCGCATCTGTTTCGCGTCTTCGGTCGTATATATTTTATAAATAATGTTATTTAACACACTCCAGTTATTCGCTGTAACTGTTCTCATTCGATCACCTCTCGCATAGGATTGAAACGATTTCTACTATATCACAATCCACTATATCACAAGACAAAGAAACAAAAAAGCCTCGAAAACGATTTGTTTTCAAGGCTTGTCTGCAATGAGACATCGGGGATTCGAACCCCGGACAACTTGATTAAAAGTCAAGTGCTCTACCAACTGAGCTAATATCCCATTTCTCATTCTCAAAAGTCTGAGAATGCCCAGAGCCGGAATCGAACCAGCGACACGAGGATTTTCATTCCTCTGCTCTACCACCTGAGCTATCTGGGAATGAGTTGCGGGGATAGTATTTGAACCTATGACCTTCGGGTTATGAGCCCGACGAGCTTCCAGACTGCTCCACCCCGCGATATATAATTATTATATGAACAAAAATTTATTTTGTTCAAATGGATGGAGGTGGATTCGAACCACCGAAGCAATTTGCAGCAGATTTACAGTCTG
>JAFUPY010000108.1 GCA_017472565.1 Eubacterium sp. | reverse complement strand
GGACAATTTTTAATACACTGTCCGCATAAAGAACAGTTGATGTCTGTGATTTTTCTGTTTTCTCTAACTCCAACGGTAGTTCTTCCGCCGGTATAGAGAACATCCCATACATGAAGATCCTGAATCTTATCACAGATCTGCACACAGCGCATGCACTTGATGCATCTGTCTGCTTCACGAACCAGTGGGAAGGAAAGGTCCCATTTGCTCTTTTCTGGTGCGATCTCATATGGAACATAGAGAATGTTCAAGTCATTACCCAGTTTCTGCAGTTCGCAGTTGCCGCTTCGAACGCAGCTTGCGCACTTGGCATCATGCTCGGATAAAATCAGTTTTGTATTTGTAATACGGGTATTTCTTGCCTTTGGACTGTTGGTATGGATGACCATGCCCTCTGTAACATAGTTGTTGCAGGCGGTGACGCAGCGGTCTACACCTTCAACTTCCACCACGCAGACACGGCATGCACCGATCTCATTCAGCTCTTTCATGTAGCACAGAGTAGGGATCTTGATACCGACCAACTTGGCCGCATCCAGAATGGTTGTGCCTTTTTCTACATACAGGTCAATACCGTCAATTGTAATGTTTACCATTTTTCTACACGACCTCCTCTCAGTGCACCGAATCCGATATGGTCACAGCGTAAGCAGCGGCCAGCTTCCTGACAGGCTTCTTCTTTGCTCATACCGTATTCGATCGGATCTAAGTCGTTCTTTCTTTCGGATGCAGGTCTTTCTGCAACTTCCACACGACCGCATGGAATCTTATCTTCATATCCGTGAACAGGAATCTCCACATCACAGGTAATCTCATGATGGAATCCCAGATAGTTATCAATATTGGCAGCAACAACTTTACCTGCAGCAATGGCTTTGATAACTGTGGCTGGACCAGATACACAGTCACCGCCAGAGAAGATACCTTCCATATCCGGTACTTTACCGGTGTTGTCGGTAACGATCTGATCACGTACGATGGTCAGACCGCTGTCTGCGAAGTACTGGCTCTCTAAGTTCTGGCCGATGGCAACAACGATCAGGTCACATGGAATGAACTGTGGTTCCATGTTGGCTTTTAATGGAGTTGGTCTGCCCTTCACAATATGGCCGATTCTCTGTGGCTGTACCCAGAGACCGGAAACATGGCCTTTTTCATCTGCTTCTATACGAAGTGGAGCCATCAGATCCAATACGTCACAGCCTTCCGCTTCTGCACCTTCTACTTCTTCCGGAAGTGCTGTCATGTCGGACTTGCGGCGACGGTATACGATGCTGACAGATTCTGCGCCGAGGCGGACGGAACTTCTTGCAACGTCCATGGCTACGTTACCGCCACCGATAACAACCACGCGTTTGCCGCTGTAGTCCGGCAGGATGTTGTAACCGATCTCACGCAGCATTTCCACGGCGGAGATAACGCCTGCGGAATCTTCCCCTTCAATGCCCAGCTTTTTCACGGCATGAACACCGATGGAGATGAAGGTTGCATCGTATTCTTCTCTTAACTCTTCAAATGTAATGTCTGTTCCTACACAAACATCGTATCTTACTTCAACGCCTGTGGAAAGAAGCATCTCGATTTCCTGATCCAACAGGGTTCTTGGAAGTCTGTAGTTTGGAATTCCATAACGAAGCATACCGCCCAGTTTCTGGCGCTGTTCGAAAATGGTAACCTTATGTCCCATGAGAGACAGATAATATGCGGTTGTAAGACCGGAAGGGCCGCCGCCAATGATGGCAACTTTTTTGCCGGTGGCTGGTGCACATTCTGGTACAGGAACTTTGCCTGCATTATCAACGGCATATTTTTTCAGACCACGGATATTGACCGGCGCATCGATAATGTTTCTCTTACAGAGGTTTTCGCATGGATGTTCACATATGTAAGCACAGGTCGCTGGCATTGGATTGTCGCGGCGGATGAGACGGATGGCGTCTGCCAGGCGTCCTTCGCGGATCAGTGCGATATAGCCAGGTACGTCAACGCCGGCCGGACAGTTCTGTACACAGGCAACGGAAAGGTTACTGTTGCAGGTACAGGTGTTTTTCTCAATGTGAGAAAGGAAATCATCCATACAGCCTTCGATTGCCTTCAATACGGTATGTGCTGTCTGATAACCGATGGCACAGTCTGCGGACAGATAGATACTTTCTGCGGTCTGTTTGATCAGGTCGAGGGTATCCATGTCTGCCTTGTTATCTAATACTTTATCAAATAATCCTGCTAATTTTTTTAAGCCCACGCGGCATGGAATACACTTGCCACAGGACTGAGCCAGGCTCATCTTGATGAAAGAGCCCGTTAAGTCAATTGGACATAACCCTGGAGGACTGGCAACAATACGACGTTCCAGATCCTTGTACAGAGATTCCATTGTAGCTTGCGCTCTATCTTTGGTAGATATTGTTAATCTGCTCAACTTGTCAGCCTCCTAAAAATAATGCAACACTCTCTTACGAGTATCTAAAAAAACGAATATATGCGTAAATGATAGCATATCTCAAAACAATTTACAATTAAGTTAATTCTTTAACACAGTGAAGTGTGAAAATGACAGGTTAGGAAAACAAAAAAGTGTAAAAAGAGGAGCTCCTTTTACACTTTTGGGTAATTTATTTCAGGGTTTCACTGTTGTTCAATACCGATGTACTATAAAGAAACAGCACATCGCAGTTTTCAAATGTTACGTATTTGTCAATCTGGCTGCTTGGGAGATAGCGAATGTCCACCAAAGTCACTTTGCTATAACCGGCGGTCAGCAATGGTGCGATGGCAGAAGCATAGGAATCTCTGAAGATTACCAGTTCTCTGTCGTTTTCTGCCATAGGATTTTCCAACGTGATCAGTGATAATGGACCAGACAGGAACAGTTCGTATGGATCCTTATCTGTGGTCTTGCTCACATCATATACAGGAATCTCCCGGTTGTTTTCGTGGTCAAAGACGGTCAACTGGTCGATGATCGGGTTGGTCAGATAGTACATCTGCTCACCGGCTATCGGCAATGCAGACTGACCGTGGTAAACGCCGTAGAAGGTTTCGTTAACAATGTTGGTGGTATAGCCGATTTCTACATTTGGAAGAGATGGCTGGCTATCCTTATTGGTTGCGGAAATCAGGTCTTTTATATACATGGAAGAAACCAGCTCCGTCCCCATGGAATTGGCAAGATGTTTGGCCACATCCATAATCTGTTCCTGCCGCCAATGGGAGTCTGTGCGGTAGTAGTCTTCGATGCTTAACAAATCCAGAATAGAAATACTGGTGGCAAATGGCATATTTTCTGCTACCTGTTCCTCAAAGGCGGTATAGTCCATGGTAAGCTGTCCGGCATTTTTGGCAAGATAGGCATTTTTATCAGGAATGACGGAAACATAGATTCTGGTATTGGCATCGGCCAGATGTTTATCATATATTTTTCGGAAGATTTCTGTGGCGTTAAAAATAGAGTCTAAATCCATTGGATATTCCAGCCTGGAGAGATATCCGTCATGGAGATAGATGCCATTGTTTGTTTTCTGTCCCATGGCCAGTGTACTTCCTGCCTTAATGCTGCGAAATGCTTCCCGGAATGGGAAGGCATCTGCGGCGTAGCGTTCGAACTGTTCCATAAAGGCGCCAGAGGAAATAGACTTCTGATTTAGTGTTGGAAAACTGGTCAGAGGTCTGCGCTCACTGTGAGAGTATTCTGCTTTTGGTCCGAAGAAACACAGGGTGGACAGCAGTGCAAAGACCAGCACTACCACACCACAGGTTATGATATGCCTTTTATTCTTTTTCATGGGTTCTCCCTATTAAAATCTAAAGTACAGGAACGGGTTGAAGGAGCCGTCCACTAAGTATCCGGTGATGACCAGAAGCAGTGCCACCAGAACAATTGGAGTCAGGATGGTACGTGCTTTCTCTGGAAGTTTGGCGGCAGCCATCTTTACCACAGGGGTGGAGCCGATGATAGCCGCTATTAAAATCACACCATAGCTTTGCAGATAGTAAAGGGTTTCTGCGGAGACAAGAGGTGGATTGGTCGGTACGACAGACAAATACGCCGGGCTATAAGCGGCACCGAACATGCCAGCCAGATTCTGGAGAACAGTCTGCATATTGTCTGCGTTGAATATGGTAAAACTGATCAAAATCAGGAATATTACATATATATGGCCCAGTGTCGGGCATTTTTCCAGAAGTTTTCCAAGGAAGGCTTTTTCCAAAACTAAAAATACGGCGTAAAAAAGTCCCCAGATGACAAAGTTCCAGCTTGCCCCGTGCCAAAATCCGGTCAAAAACCAGACAAAGAACACGTTAAAAATCCAGCGCGGCAGTGCCACACGGTTGCCGCCAAGAGGAATGTATACATAGTCTCGGAACCAGGAGCCCAGGGAAATGTGCCATCTGCGCCAGAACTCGGAGATGCTTCGTGAAATAAAAGGATAGTTAAAGTTTTCTGCAAACTGGAAGCCAAAGATTTTGCCAAGACCGATGGCCATGTCGCTGTAACCTGAGAAATCGAAGTAAATCTGCAGGGCAAACGCAAGGGCATAAATCCAGTAAAACAGCACGGACGTTTCGGTGCTGGCACCAAATGCAGCACACAGTTCGCCCAGTTGGTTGGCAATCAGCACTTTCTTTCCAAGTCCCAAGAGAAAACGAGTGATGCCTGCCGTTACTTTTTCCAGGCTGTGGGTACGATGTTTTAGTTGATCCGCGATGGAACTATAGCGAACGATTGGTCCGGCAATCAGCTGTGGAAACATGGCGATGTAGGTGGCAAGCTGCAGCGGATTTTTCTGGGCAGCTTCGCCACGATATACGTCGATGGTATAGCTGATGATCTGGAAGGTGTAAAAACTGATGCCGATTGGCAGTACAATGGCAAGGAGTGAACTGTCTGTACCAAATGCCCGATTGAAATTGGCAATAAAAAAGTCTGCATACTTGAAGTACACCAGGAAGGAAAGACTGATGGCGACAGAGATAGCTGTCCACAGTTTAGCCAGACTTCGGCTCCGGTGTTTTTCGATTAGCAGACCAAACAGATATCCAAAACCGATGGATACCAGCATAAGAATCACATATTTGGGCTCGCCCCAGGCATAGAAAAATAAGCTGGAAAGAAGGAGTACGATGTTTTTCCAGCTTTTTGGGACGATGAAGTATAGGATGAAGACCAGCGGTAGAAAATAATATAAAAAGGTGATGCTTGAAAAGAGCATGGCATTGTACCTCCACAAGAAAAAAATTGGCTCTTACAAACCTTAGGACGGTTTGCGCGAGGCAATTTTTCTTCTTGTTACGGGGATATAGTTCTGGTTATTCGACTACAGAACCAGTTGAAATCATACTGGAACCTTCCAACGCGTCTATAGCGCGAACTTCGAAGGTTTCCATCAGATCAGCTGCGCCAAAGGCTGTTACTACGTAGCCATCTCCGGCATCAATGATAACATATTTTTCAGGAGCACCGCACATCCATTGATTTGCTTTTAAATTGTCGATATAAGGATCGATGAATGCAGATGCGTCATCTACATGGAAGACTGCGGCGGTGAACATATTCAGGTTCATGCCGTGCATCAGGTTTGCGGCATCGTCGATGTTGTCTGCCAGATCGGCTGGAACAACTAAGGATGCTGTCAGTTCGTCTGTGTTGGATACGTCAAAGGCACCTGGAGCACCGTCTACCATGGTTTCTGCGTTGCTGCCCCATGCTGGGAATTTTTCGTCTTCTGCGTATGCACCCCAAACTTTTGTCAGTACTTCTTCTGCACTGGCATAAGCTGGTGTGCTTCCATCTGCTGCGTTGCCGCCTTCTGGTGCGTTTGTGCTGCCACATCCTGCAAATGCAAAGATGCATACGACAGCTAATGTTAATGCGATTAATTTTTTCATGTTGCTTCTTCTCCTTAAAAACCCATTTTTACAACAACAGAATCTTTTTCAAATGCTGTGTTGACTATTTTTGTATAGATGTTTTAGTATGGTATACAAACAAGCCCATTATACATGGGGCAACAAGATAATTCAATAACAATAGCGGTGTTTACATTAAAAAACATCAATGTTTACAAGGAGTAAGGCTATGGGAAAAATCAATCAGGAAGATATTACACAGTTAAATATGGACTTGTTTCGTTCTAAATTATATTTTCACCTGAATATGCAGGCAGATGAGGAGACCGTTATCATCGAGGCACAGGGTGGCTATGACAAGTTGGAGTCTGCCTGCGAACTGGTGAGAGACTACTATATGGAACGCGGGCTGTGGACTGTCTTTGGGGAGGACTTGAAAAGCTTTCAGTTGGAAACGATGGAGAGTGAATTTGAGTTCTAAGATAAAGAAAGGTGTATCACAATATAAGGAAGGGTTAGCACTAGTTTGGCCGTTTTGCGGTGGATAACAGGTGCATGTAAGTAAGATGGAGTTAATAAAAGGAAGACCGGCGGATGAGACTGGTCGAGAAGCAAAAGAAATCCGTGTCTATGACTTGCTGGACAAGCTTGGCATCGAGTACGAGCGCATCGATCATGAGCGTACCGATACTATGGAGGCCTGTGAAGAGATTGACAAGAGCCTGAACGCGGTTACCTGCAAAAATCTGTTTTTATGCAATCGACAGAAAACGGATTTTTATCTATTGATGATGCCGGGGGATAAGAAGTTTTTGACCAAGGATCTGTCTAAGCAGTTGGGAACCGCACGTCTGTCCTTTGCCGGAGCGGAGGAAATGGAGCAGTATCTGGATATTACGCCGGGTTCTGTCAGTGTGATGGGCTTGATGAATGATACCGAGAATCATGTGCGTCTGCTGGTGGACACCGATTTGCTCAAAGGAGAGTATTTCGGCTGTCATCCCTGTGTGAATACGGTGAGTCTCAGAGTAAAGACAAAAGAAGTGTTGGAGATTTTTGCAAAAGCGGTGCATCATGAGGTTACGTATGTAACTCTTTAGGAAAGGGAGCGTCCGAGAGGATGCTCCCTTTTAATAATCATGATTATTCCTGCAGAACCCATCCCTGTTCCTGAAGCCCTTCTACGGTTCCAGATAAGGAGAGGCGTTTGGTGCTTCCGTCTACTGGCAGCAGACCGGAATCTGCCAATGTTTTAATGGTGTCAGAATTGGAGACGTCCATGGTGATGATTTCAATCAGTTCGGTATCTGTTGACTGAGTTTCGTAGGTAACGCCTTCAATTTCGGCATAGATAGCTTCGTACTGTTCAAAGGATGCTTCAAAAGCAGCCACTTCATCTTCGGCAAACATGGCCTTGTCCAGGGTGCTTGTCTGTGTCAGTGTCTGAATAATATCATCGACAGCGTCCATCTTATATTCAATGACAACGCCATCCACAGAGATGTTCATTACCTTGGTCTCGGCAACAGGTTCGCTGTTGGGACTACCACAGGCAGCCATGGCAAGTACCATAATACAAGCTAACATTACGCATAAAAATTTCTTCATAATCATGTCCTCCTTTGCAAAAAAGCTACCTATATTATAGCATATCGGGTTGCGGAAAAACCGCCTTTTTTAGGTGAAAAAAATTAACTTTTTATGAATGTTTCTTGCGAGGATTTTATGAACAGGCCAAGGTATAAAATCCCTTTCTTTACAGATAATAGGTTTAGCAAGCCTGATTTTGTAAAGGGAGGATTTTTTGATGAAAGCAACAGGAATTGTTAGAAGAATAGATGACCTGGGGAGAGTGGTCGTGCCAAAAGAGATTCGCAGAACCTTAAGAATCCGTGAAGGGGATCCGCTTGAAATTTTTACCGATAGAAAGGGAGAGATTATTTTTAAAAAATATTCTCCCATCGGTGAATTGCGGGAATTTGCCGGGGTATATGCGGAAAGCATTGCCAAAACATCGGGAGCACTGGTATGCGTAACAGACTGTGACCATGTGATTGCTGCTTCCGGCAAAGGAAAAAGGGATTATGAGGGCAAGCCGATCAGCCGTCAGATGTCAGACCTGATTGGAGAGCGAAGCCGTCGCTTTGCTGCAAAAAATGACCAGGAATTTTTGAAAATTACACTGGATGATGCCAGAGAATATGCCAGTCAGGCCATTGCCCCTATCGTGTGCCAGGGAGATGCCATCGGTGCGGTGGTTCTGTGCAGTCTGGATGAGTCTAAAAGCAATAAGGATACCGAGGAGATGCTGACGATGACGGCGGCAGATTTTTTTGGCAGACAGATGGAGCAGTAATGTGTTATAGTTGAAGAAGAGTAAATGGTGGGGTGTGCCGCCAGTATTGGCGGCGCACCATAATTACAAAAATAGAGGTATTCTTATGAAATTTATACATATGGCAGACCTGCATCTTGGTGTTGCACCGGATGCAGGAAAGCCTTGGAGTGAACAGAGAAAACAGGATATTTGGAACAGCTTTTTTGAGACCATTGCTTATGCCAAGCAGGAGCAGGTGGAGCTGTTGCTGATCGCAGGAGACTTGTTTCACAGACAGCCGCTGAAGCGAGAGTTAAAGGAAGTGGCAGGGCAGT
The DNA here is from genome assembly GCA_017472565.1 of Eubacterium sp. Lineage (GTDB taxonomy): Bacteria > Bacillota > Clostridia > Lachnospirales > Lachnospiraceae > Brotonthovivens. The sequence goes on along the minus strand of JAFUPY010000108.1, from coordinate 17,957 downwards.
TTGCCGGCATTCCAGAGACAGAGGTGGTGCTGCTTGCGGGTAACCATGATTATCTGCATCCAAAGTCCTACTATCATGGTTTTGAATGGCCGGACAATGTGCATATGCTATATGGAGAGCAGATGGAGTCTGTGTATCTGGAAAAACTGGACACCACCGTTTGGGGTGCAAGCTACTGGAAGATGGATGATGGCAGAAGACTCTATGATGATATGGAGATAGTGGCAAACGATGGTGCTGCCATGAAAGCGTCTGCTGAACGTAAACTGGCAGGCAAGTCAGGCTATCATATCTTGCTTGGTCATGGTGGAGATGAAAAACATCGCCCATTCAATGCCAGACGGGTGGCAGAGGCAGGTTTTGACTACGCGGCTTTTGGACATATTCACAAGGCTGAGCAGATGATTCCGGGCAAGGTGGTCATGGCAGGAGCCCTGGAGCCAACGGACTGCAATGACTTTGGACCACATGGCTTTTGGGTTGGAGAACTGAATGGGTCAGGTTGCACGGTACAGTTTCTTCCTATTAAAAAGTGTGAATATTGCAAGCAGGAACTGGTAATTAACGGCAAGATGACCTGGAATCAGATTCTGGCGGAAGTAAAAGCACTGTTGGCTCAGCGTGAAGACTATCAGATTTCCCATCTTCGTCTGTTGGGATATCGGGATGGAGATTTGGAAATCAACAAGGAAGAGCTGCTTGCTTTAGAGCGAGTGGTTCGTGTGATAGATGAGACAGTGCCGGACTATCAGTTTGACAAGTTAAAGGCGCAGCATGAAGGCACGCTGCTTGGCAGCTTTATTGAGGAAGTGGAACGACATCCGGATCAGGCACTGGCCAAGGATGTGCTCTACTATGGCGTGTGGGCCATGTTGGAGTCCATGCATTGATTGGTTTGCATGAAAAAAGATACTGCGAAGCCAAGACCGAGAAAGGGTCATTGGTGAAAGGAACTTACATAAATGATTATCAAAGAAATCAACATAATAAGTTTTGGGAAAATACAGAACAAAAAGTACACTTTTTCTGATGGAATCAACGTGATTTACGGAGAAAATGAAGCGGGAAAGACCACCATACAGCAGTTTATCAAGGCGATGCTGTTTGGATTGGAGAAGAAACGCGGCCGTGTGGCAGGTGCGGATGAGTATGCCAGGTATGAGCCATGGGAGGCACCGGCCTATTTTTCCGGAAGTCTGATTTTTGAAACCGGTGGACAGCAGTTTTTGCTGGAGCGGAATTTTTATCACAAGGAAGCCACGGTTCGTTTGGTCAATATGGGCGACCTTGAGGAATTGTCTGTGGAAAAGGGCGATCTGGCCATGCTTCTTGGAAATGTGAGCAAGTCTGCCTATGAAAATACATATTGTATCGGACAGGAGCGTATTATGCCACAGGCGGAGCTTGGTACGATGCTGTCGGATGAGCGTACCAATCTGACACAGACCAAGGATGCCAGCTTCCAGTTATCTGCAGCGTTGGATAAGCTGGCGCAGAAAAAGAAGCTGTTTGAAAAGCAGAAAAAAGAATTGGAAACCGCACGTCAGGTGCAGATTGGTCAGCTTCGTTCTAAACAGCAGCTTTTGGAGACGCAGATTGCACAGTTAGACGAAAAAGTGCGGGTACAGATGGCCAAAGAAAATGCCCTGGAGCAGCAGATGCGTGAAAATAAGGCCAAAGAGGCGGCGTTGGATATAGAAAACCAGCAGCCAAAAGAGCCTGAAGTCATCACGCGCAGCCATGACCGCAAGAAGCAGTGGAATCCGATGGTGATCGTTGGCGTGGTGGGAGCGTTGGTGATGCAGATGCTTATTTCCTGGATGCATGCGCCGACCATGCCTTGCCGTGTGGTACAGGCAGTTTTTGCAGCACTTATTATCCTGGGGATTGTCAACACCATGCGCAAAAACGAAGCTCTGGAGCGTACGAAGGAACAGGAAAAGCAGGACAACCGCAATGAAATTTCCTTTAAAAAACGGGAACTTCAGGATCTGCAGAAGGAATGTTATATGGAATATCGTGCGGCACAGGCGGCAAGAGAAACCATTGCGCAGGAACTGCAGGAGCAGGAAGTGCTGTTAGAAAATCATCGTGTCCAGCAGGAAGAATTGGAGCAGATCAGTCAGGAAGAGAAAGAGCTGCTGCATGAGATTGACGCCATTGTCCTTGCGGCAGAGACCATGCAGCGTCTGGCCGCTTCTCTTGCAGAAGAGACGGATGACTTTATCAATGGCAGGATGTCTCAGATTATTTCTGCTATTACAGATGGAAAATATGATGACCTTCGCTTAGAAAACAGCAAGCAATTGTATCTGACAGAGAATTATCACAAAAGAAAGCCGGAAAATTACAGTCAGGCGACCATGCAGCAGATGTATTTTGCTTACCGCATGGCAGCAGGCGAGATGCTTGCCAGAGAAGAAGCACTGCCATTTTTGTTTGATGAGGCATTTGCTTCTTATGATGAAGTTCGATTAAAAGAAGTGCTCCATTGGCTGGGACAGCAACCGCAGCAGGTATTGATTTTTACCTGCCGTCGGCTGGAAGGTGCTATTTTACAGGAGATGGGACAGAACTTTACGGCAATCTCCTTATAATTTATAAAAGTTTTAATATTTTCTTGTTGTATTCTGGAGAAATATATGCGAAAATGGTCTCTGTATGTAACTACATAATCTGGGAGTTTTAATATGACTATCTTTGCTATGGGAAAGAAGAATTAGGAAGATAGTTGCCAACATTTTAAAAGGAGAACAAGAATGGACGTAGACCTTAGTCAGGTGACAAAGCCGAGCCCTTGTGGTGAAGATCAGGATATCACATTCCCCCAAGTGTTTATCGAAGCAGAGGCGGTAACAAAGCTGGTGGATGTATTAGAAGAATACCAGAATCCTGTTTTTATTTGCGACAGCAATACAAGAGCTGCGGCGGAACCATATTTAGAAGAAGAGTTTAAGGATTATCCGGTAATCGAATTGGATCCGGAAGGACTGATGACCGATGAGAAATCTTTGAAAAAAGTACTGAGACAGGTAGAGTACTGCGAAGAGGGCTGTGGTGCTGTCTGTGTGGACGTGCTGGTAGCAATCGGTGCAGGAACCGTACATGATTTTACAAGATACTGCGCAAAGGCATATGGTGTGGATTACATCTCTATCCCAACTGCAGCCAGCAGCAGTGGATTTGCATCTCGTGTGGCAGTCGTTATGAAGAATGGGGAAAAAACATTTCTTCCAGCCAATCTGCCAAAATATATTTTGGCAGACACAGATATTTTTGGGAAAGCACCAAGAGAGCTGACAGAAAAAGGCATTGCCAAGTTGAGAATGCGTTATGATGGCTTTGATGACTGGGAAGAGGAACAGCCTGATTCCGAGGAAGAGTCAACAGACATGCTGGAAAAAGCGCTGAAAAAAGCGGTGCGCGATATCGACGATATGCGTGATGGCGAAGAAGATGCTATGGAGAAGCTGATGTACGCATTGATCCTGTCTGGTTTAATGTGGGAGACAAATGAATAGGTTTATTGATAACATAGGAAGAATCACTAATAAGTGGTTCTTCTTTTTGTCTATTATGCCGAAATAACAAAATAATAATAGTAACTGTTATTATTTTGTTGACGTAGATTTTTTTGTGTGGTAAAGTAAATGCAGAAAGAAAAAACAAATACGGATTTGAGAATGTAGGTATATGAAATTCGCGTTGTGGAAAAGGAGGAACATATTATGTTGAAGCTTGAAGGTAAATCAATCGTTGTAACAGGTGCATCATCAGGAATGGGGAAGGCTATCGTGGAACTGTTTGTGAAAGAAGGCGCACAGGTGGTTGCTGTTGCCAGAAGAAAAGAACGTTTGGAACAGTTAGCTGAGAGTTTAAAGGACGCTGCAGGCAAAGTGGTTTTATATGCTGGCGACGTATCTAAGAGAGAAGACTGCGAAGGAATGATTGATCAGGCTGTTGCAGAATATGGCAAGTTGGATGTGCTGGTTAACTGCGCAGGCGTAATGGATGATATGTCTCCTGTAGGCGATGCAACAGATGAAAAATACGAATATGTAATGGGCATCAATGTATATGGTCCGCTGGCTTCCATGAGAAAAGCTTGTCAGGTGTTCGTAGAACAGGGCAACGGTGGTAATATTATCAACGTTTCTTCTATCGGTTCTGTGCATCAGGCAGCAGGCGCAATTTACGGTGCCTCCAAGGCAGCGTTGAATGCGATCAGCAAGAACACAGCTTATATGTATAAGAGTGAAGGCATCCGTTGTAATGTGATCGCACCGGGCGCGATTAATACAGAGATTTCAACATCCATGGGTATGCCAAACGTAGAAGGTTATAAGAAAGTATCTCCAGTGATTGCGTTGGGACCAGCGCCAGGTGAGGCTACAGATATTGCAAACGCAGCACTGTTCCTTGCAAGTGATGAGTCTGCATTTATCAGCGGCGTGTTCTTACCAGTAGATGGTGGTTGGACATCCTTCTAAAAAGTGAACATGATAGATATAGCGAAAGGAGCGGTCATCCGCTCCTTTTTGGTATTGCAATTTATGCTTCTATCTCAAACTCAAATAATCCCATATCTTAAATGACAACTCATACAAGAACAACAATTCACTATCTGCAATGGAAATCCCCAGGATTTCCTCTATTTTTTTTACCCTATAAAAGAAGGTGCTTCGATGAATATGCAGTGCTTCCGCTGTCTGGGTGGCATTGCGGTCATGCTTTAAATAGGCGCGCAATGTTGGGATGAATTCGGTGTGATTTTCGGTGTCATAATCATTTAACTGATGCAGATGATGATGAATACCAACTTCCAGACCGATGTAATCAGCATTGGAAAACAGGTACTGTGGCAGCAGATTCATGGCGAAGTATAACCGTTCGTCCGGATTCATTCGTTCGCCCAACTCCAATGCATTTTTTGCCTGTTCGTAGTAGAATTTGATGCGCAGAATATCTGCAAACGGCTGACTGATCGATGCCTTCATGCGGTTGCGTGAGGCAAAGTCCTCCATCGGTTTTGTGAATTCCTCTGTCAATTCAACCGGTGTTTCCTGGTTGATGAACAAAACGACCGCATCCTGATATACAACGGACATACTATTTGGATACATTTGACGAAGAACCGACATCTGGCGTTGGTTGAAAATGTTGCTGTCGTGTGGCTCGTTGCAGGAAAAAACAACAATACAGAAAAATTTGCCAAACTTACGATCCAGCAGCTCCAGTCGGGAACTGATCAGGTTTACATCATTAAATTTTCCTTCTAACAGGTCAATTAGGAAGTTTTCATACTTCATGCCAGTCCGGGTGACAAAGAAATCGTGCTTCTGCATTTCGATGGCACACACATCTGCCAGAGCGGTGGTGATGCGAAGCTGATATTCCGTGGCTTCAATCGGTGCTTCCATGCAGACAGCCACATAACCAGCCATAACATTTTGGATACGGATGGCACAGTAGACCCAGTTGGTATCGGGGTGGTCTTCGCTGACAGACAGGAAAGCCCGGCTGCTTTTGTAAATCTCATCTTCGATCTGCAGACGCTTCAAAGAAGCGACTTCTGATGCAGTCAGAAAGGTCCGGGACTGGGTTCTTTCCAATCCATATGGAATCCGCAGCATGCTTGGGGATGCCTGAATGATATTATAGCTGGCATCTAAAATCGAGAGCGGATGCTGCAAGAACTCTTCCGCCTTAGCAGCAATTTCCTTTAGCCCTCGTGAGTGATTCAGTGTTTGATACAGCTCATTACAATGCATGGCGATCAGGGCTTCTTGCGGAGAAATCATCTTCGTTTGGTCCTGTAGATTTTGTTCCATATAGCTCATAAAAAGACCTCCATTCGACAAATGTTGAAAACGAAATGGTGTAAAAAAGCATCTTTCAACGTCTGTTTGAAGAAAAACCAGTATTTTCGTGATATAATCTCCCTAGTCGCAGGGAGAACTACGCTTTTTTTAGTGTAGCATACATAGAAAACCCCTGTCAAATGTGACAGAACAAATGTTGAAATACATACCATTCAAGTTTTTAGGGAGGAAAAACCAATGGCAGTAATTACAATCGACGGCATCCGCCTGGAAGTTCCAGAGGGGAAGAACGTCTTAGAATGTGCCTTAGAGGCAGGTATCTATATCCCTCATCTGTGCCATCATCCAGACTTACCAGAAAATGGTTCCTGCAGAATGTGCGTAGTTGAAGTGGAAGGTCGTGATCAGGTAGAACGTTCCTGTATGTTAAAGGCAGAAGACGGACTTGTGATCACAACCACAAGTGAAAGAGTAAACAAGTTAAGAACATTGGCATTAGAGCTTCTTTTAGGATGTCATCCGGAAGACTGCTCCACATGTCCAAAATACGGTAACTGCGAACTGCAGACATTGATTCAGTACATCGGTGCAAACAATGCCCGTGTGAAAAACAGAAGCCGTGGTTTCAAAATGAATGAAGAAAATCCATTGCTCATCCACGACATGAACCGTTGTGTTCTTTGCGGACGCTGCGTAAGAGCATGTAATAAGCTTCGCGGCGTTGGTGTTATCGATTACCGTAAAAAAGATATGGAAACATACATCGGAACACTCCACGACAAACTGCTTATCGACGCAGACTGTCGCTTCTGTACAGCCTGCGCAGAAGTTTGTCCAACAGGAACCATCCGAGACAAAAAAGTTTACAGTTCTGCGGACGGAACAAGAGAAGAGTTCCTGGTTCCATGTAAAAATGCCTGTCCGGCACATACAGATGTACCACGTTACATCCGTTACGTAAAAGAAGGCAAGTTCGATGAAGCAGCAGCTGTTATCCGTGAAAAAGTACCATTCCCGAAAGCACTTGGTTACATCTGTAATCACGTATGCGAACTGGAATGTAAACGTACTGAAGTAAGCGATGCAATGTCGATCCGCAACATCAAACGTTACGCAGCAGAACAGGATACCGGTTCTGTATGGAAGGGCAAAGGCAAACAGCTTGCAGATACAGGCAAAAAAGTTTGTGTAGTAGGTGCTGGCCCGGCAGGTATGACAGCAGCATACTACTTAAGAAAACAGGGTCATGCAGTAACAGTTAAGGAAGCGCTTCCAACTGTTGGCGGTATGATGGGATATGGCATTCCATCCTACAGACTTCCAAGAACCATCATCGAGGAAGAAGCAAATGTAATCCGCGAAGCAGGTGTTGTGATTGAGTGCAACGCAAAAGTAGATGCTCCGGCAGACCTGTTAAAAGAATACGATGCCGTATTGATGGCCATTGGTGCACATCAGGGTGTGAGACTTCCAATGGAAGGCGCAGACCTTGCAGGTACTGTTTTAAATATTGATTTTCTTCGCAGTGCAAGTCTGATGCAGTTAGCAGACGATGTAAAAGCATCCGCAGCAGCAGACATTATTTCAGCAGACTTTGCAAAAGAAGCAGTAGAAGGCAAAAAAGTCATCGTATTAGGCGGTGGTAACGTAGCTTTCGACTGTGCAAGAACTGCAAAACGTCTCGGTGCAGCCCAAATCCACCTGGCTTGTTTGGAAGCAAGAGAAGCTATGACAGCTGATGACGAAGAAATCGAACAGGCAATGGAAGAAGGTATTTTCGTACATCCAGCCCAGACATTCGAAAGAATTACTGGAACAGACACAGTAACCGGTGTTGATTTCATGGATGTGAAGTCCTTTACCTTTGACGAAAACCGCAGAGCCATCATTGAAAAAGTAGAAGGCAGCGAACATCATATCGATGCTGACACCGTTATTTTTGCCGTTGGTCAGAGACCAGCCATCAGTGCTGAAGCGGGTATGGAACTTGGCAGAGGCAATCTGTTGGTAGTTGGTGAAAAATCTTTGGCAACTTCTGTGGAAGGCATCTTTGCAGCCGGTGACGTAGTATACGGCACAAAATCTGTGGTACAGGCAATCGCTTCCGCCAGAGATGCTGCAAAAGAAGTGGATAAATACCTTGGCGGTGACGGCGATATCTCTGAAGTGCTTGCACCAGTAGAAATCCCAGACGCTTGGATTGGTAAAAAAGAAGGCTTTGGTTATGAAAAACGTATTGAGTCTGAAGTAACTCCTACAGAGGAACGACAGGACAACTTCAACCTGGTAGATCATGGTATCTGCGCAGACAGCATTTGTGCAGAAGCAGGCAGATGTCTCCAGTGTGATCTTCGAGTGCAGTTACATACCCCAAGACTTTGGACCGAATTTTCAAATGATGTAAAGGAGGAAGCATAAAATGAGCGCTTACGAAATGGCAAAACAGATGGAAGCATCAGAAGTAATCGCTAAAGTTGCTTCTGCAGGCATCAAAGAATACGGCGTATATGCAGAGCCTCTTGCAGACAAGTGGAATGCTATCATCGCTAACAAACCGGCAGATCTGATTGTGGCTGCGGGTATCAATAACAGTGACAGCAAAAAAGTCCTTCTTGGATTAGTAAATATTAAGTGTGCCCAGATTCTGGAAGGCATCGCGATTACAGCGCAGGTGTTAGGCGCCACCGACATGCGCCTTCTCCTTCCAGAAGACGAAACCGAACTGGCTGCAAGTTTAAAAGAAGCAGCGGATTCTTACGGCATCACAATCGAAAACACATTTATCAGTGCAAACGCATACCGTGAACACGGGCTGTTCCATATCGAGACCATGCTTGCAGTAGCAGAAGCAATCGAAGGAACTTACGAACCGGGCGCGTATGTGAGCGTAGCTGGCGGCGAACTGAAAAAAGTAGCCTACGGTACAAAGTTAGCAGATATCGTTGATATTGACGATGCAAAAGCAGTAGAAATCGGTTCCCATCTCTACACCGCAGCGGCGGCTGCAGAAATGGTCATCGATGCAGATACAATCCTTGGAGACGGTTCCATTAACGTTCTTGGCAATGACAAGTGTCTCATGCAGGAAGCAGAAAAGAGACTGCTTGCAGCCAGAAAAACAAGCTGCGGCAAATGTACTTTCTGCCGTGAAGGATTGAACCAGATCTACGGACACATCACAGATATCACAAGCGGCAAAGGTGCAAAAGAAGGCATGCCAATGATGAAAGAGATTGGCGATGCCATGACTTTCTCCTGCAACTGTTCTGTGGGAACCGTAGGTGCAGACTTCGTTCTGGATGCGTTGGAACACTTCACCAGTGAATTCGATGCCCACATCAAGAAACGTACCTGTCCAGCTGGTGTATGTACCTGTTTCACAACCATCTACATTGATCCAAACCTTTGTGAAGGCTGTGAAGAATGTGCAGATGTATGTCCGGTAGACTGTATCGAAGGTAAAGCAGGACATATCCACATGATCGATGACTTCGACTGTACAAAGTGTGGAAAATGTATCGAAGCTTGTGAGTATGAAGCTGTTATTCAGACAACCGGCCGTGTTCCAAAACTGCCAACACGTCTGACAAAATGTGGCAAGTTCAAAAAGCGTTAAGCTTTAAAATAAAAAATAAATAAGCAACTGCTCGGGAGACGTTCAAAGATCAGGGGGATTTTTCACTTATTTTTACGCTTCTGCACAGTTACGCAAATATGGAGGAAAAGCAAAATGAAGAAAATGGAAGCAGATGTAATCATCGTAGCAGCTGGTCCTGCAGGTCTTGCAGCAGCCGTTACCGCAGGCGAAAACGATTTGAAATCTATCGTTTTTGAAAAAGCAAACACAACTGGTGGTGCAGCTAACATGGGTATGGGCCCTCTTGGTATCGGCACAAAGATCCAGAAAAAAGAATTCAAAGATATCACAGTTGAAGAAGCTTATGATATCCACATGAAATACACACACTACCGTGTAGATGGTGACTTAGTGCAGACATACTTTGAAAAATCTGCAGATACCATCGAATGGTTAGAAGATATGGGTGTTGAATTTGCTGGTACATTCAAATACTTTACAGAATCTGCAGCAACATGGCACATTGTTAAACCAGAAAACGGCGTGATCGGACCTCGTGCAGCCGGCCCAATGATCCGCATTATGACAGAAAAAGCAAAAGAACTTGGCGCTGAAATCTATCTTGAAACACCAGTTAAGAGCCTGATCATGGAAGATGGCAAATGTGTAGGTGTTATCGCGACAGATAAAGACGGCGAAGAAATCGAAGCTCGCGGTAAAGCGGTTGTAGTTGCAACAGGTGGTTTCGGTACAAACCCAGAAATGATCAAGGAAGAATTTGATCTTGATCTTTGGCAGAACTTCTTCCCATTCAACGTGCCAGGCACAACAGGTGATGGTTTAAGAATGATGTGGGATGCAGGCGCACACAAATGGGGTGCTAACATCGAAATGATCTTCCAGATGAAAGACAACATGTCTCACTTCATTTTAGATGCTTGCTTCCGTCAGCCAGCATTGATGGTTAACCAGAAGGGTGTTCGTTTCTTTGACGAAGGCCAGATGGGTAACACAACATTCACAGGTAATGCGATCAACTTACAGCCAGGCAAATACGCTTACTGTATCATGGACAGAAACCTGATCAAACACTACGCTAAGAACGGTCCAGACATCTTCGATATCGTTCATCCAGAACAGTGCTTCTTTGGATTCGAAGAAGCTGCAAAAGAAGCTCTTGATACTGGTTACGACGGATACTTTGAAGCAGAAACAATCGAAGAATTAGCAGAAAAAATGGGTATCGATCCAGACGTTCTTGCAGAAACATTAGAAGAATACAACGATATGTGTGATGAAAACATGGATAGCCAGTTCCACAAGAACCCACGCTACATGAGACCAATCACAGGACGTAAGGGCGGATTCATTGCAGTTCGTTTCTACATCGCAGCTTACGGTACCATCGGTGGTGTTCGTACAAACAAATACGGTGAAGTATTAGACGCTGACCAGAATGCAATCCCAGGTCTGTACTCCGCAGGTTCCGATTGTAACACAATCTACGGCGATAGCTATAACTTTACACTTCCAGGTAACACAATGGGCTTTGCTCTTAACTCTGGTCGTATGGCTATGGAATCTATCGTTGATTACATCGACGAAATGTAAATTTTTATAAGTTAAAAAGGTCTTTTCGGTATAGAAATAGGAGCATTCACTTTGCTGCCAGTGGGCAACAGGGCGGATGCTCTTGTTTTGTTCGGTTGCGAAAGAATCGCAACGGATTCTTTTTAGGCTGGACTAGACATTAAAACCGGTCTGTGGTAGAATTGACCTGTTGCAACATACAACGGCGCGTGGCTCAGTTTGGTAGAGCGCTGCGTTCGGGACGCAGAGGTCGCAAGTTCAAATCTTGTCGCGCCGACTCCTTGGCAGGGGCAGCCGCTAGTCTCCAGATATTGGAGATTGGCGGTTTTTTCTTTTTTGATGTATTTTAACCTGTTCATTGCCGCCAAGCCTAGACATATCCCCTATATCTATGTTAAAATTAATCAATATTTATGATGAAAACATTATGGATTAAGCGGGGAAAAGAATCATGCAAGAAAGAGAAAAGTTTGGGTCCAGATTGGGCTTTATTTTAGTGTCTGCCGGCTGTGCCGTTGGTCTTGGGAATGTATGGAAGTTTCCTTATATTACAGGACAGTATGGTGGAGCCACATTTATTTTGATCTACCTGGTGTTTTTGGTAATTTTTGGTCTGCCGATTGTTGTCAGCGAGTTTGCTGTTGGCCGCGGCAGTGGCAAGAGTATGGCGACCGCCTTTCATGATCTGGAACCAAAAGGAACCAGGTGGCACAACTTAAGCTGGTTCAGCTTGATTGGCTGCTATCTGCTGATGATGTTTTATACCATGGTGGGCGGTTGGATGATTTATTATGCATTCCGCACTGCGTCTGGAGAAATGGCAAAACTGGATGCAGCAGGTGTTGAGGCAGCGTTCGGATCGATGCTGGGCTCTGCGCCAACCATGATTCTCTGGATGTTGATTGCAGTGGTAATTTCCTTTGTAATCTGCGCCATCGGTCTGCAGAATGGAATTGAGAAAATTACAAAGGTTATGATGACCGTTTTGATCTTGTTAATGATCGTGCTGGCGGTTCGTACCGTTATTATGCCAGGTGCAGGTGAAGGGGTTCGTTTTTATCTGGTGCCGAATTTTGAAAGCATTCGGCAGCATGGTATCGGTACGGTGCTGTTTGCTGCGATGGCTCAGGCTTTCTTTACCTTAAGTGTAGGCATCGGTGCGATGCAGATTTTTGGTAGTTACATGAAAAAAGATCGCCGTATCCTTGGTGAAAGTATCAGCATCATTATTGTAGATACCATTATCGCCCTGGTGGCAGGCTTTATTGTGATTCCAGCCTGCTTTGCATACGGCGTAGAACCAGGCTCTGGCCCATCTCTGCTGTTTATCACGTTATCGAATGTATTTAACAATATGGCAGGCGGGCGTATCTGGGGTACCCTGTTCTTTATCTGTATGTCCTTTGCGGCGATTACTACAATCACTGCCGTTTTTGAAAATATCATTACCTTCTGCACGGAAAAGTTTGGTATCAGCCGCAAGAAAGCGATTGTTATCAATTTTGCTGGGATTGTGGTACTGTCATTACCAGCCATCCTGGGCTTCAATCTCTGGAGTGAGATTCAGCTGATGGGACCAGGCACCAACCTGATGGATGTGGAAGATTTCCTTGTTTCCTATAACCTGCTTCCATTGGGCAGTTTGATTTTCGTATTGTTCTGCGTGCGGAAAAATGGCTGGGGTTGGAATAATTTCATCAAGGAAGTAAATACTGGTGAGGGTATGAAGTTCCCAACCGGCTCTTGGATGAAAATCTACATGAGTGTAATCCTTCCAATTTTCATTGCCTTTGTATATTTAAAAGGCTATTTTGATTACTTCAAACCACAGGGAATGGCTATCACTGGCAGATGGATGATTCTGGCGGTGGTACTGCTGGTGATTGTGTTTGGAATTGCGTTTTATAGACCGAGGAAGAAATAATTTTATATAAGAAAAGAATCCGAGAAGACAATTTTGGCAAGATATTGTCTTCTCGTTTTTTAATAAGTTCTTGCATAAATCTTTTTTCTATGAGAAGGTTTTGGTTAGGAGGCGATTTTAAAATGACAGCAATTGGCATATTAGGGATTCTCATTGCATTCGTGATGGTAATCTTGCTTACATATAAAGGAATGAACTTGGCATATGTGGTATTGCTTGCGTGTTTTGTTGTATTGGTGACAAATGGAATGCCGATCCTGGAGACTTTTCAAGATCCGATTTTAACAGGTGTGGCTTCTCAGATTCCAGCGCTTTTGCCACTGTATTTGTTCGGCGGGTTGTTAGGAAAATTGTATCTGGACTCTGGAGCGTCACAAAAGCTTTCGAACACTTTGCTAGATTGGTTTTGCAAAGGGAAAGATGCTGCCCAGAGATGTGTGGTTGGATTCTTTATTGTTGTGGGGATTGGTGCGTTGTTCGGATTTGTTGGAATTGATCCCTATGCAACGCTCTTTATTATGATTGGAATCGGAACGGGAGTCTGCTTTTCTGCTGACATTCCCCGAAGATATCTTCCGGTAATGCTTATATTGGGAACCACATTAGGCAGTGCCATTCCGGGTTCCTCTTCCGCAGTGAATGTCATTTGTATGAATTTTTTGGAAGGTACGAACGCTTTGTCTGGATGGATTCCGGGAATTATTTATTGCGTGCTTTTGATTGGGTTGTCTTTTTTCTATATCCGAAGACAGCTTCATTGTGATACGAAGCAAGGAGTTGGTTTTGAGTATGGGCCATTAAGACCACCAGGGGAGATTGCAGAGGGGAAATATCCACCCTTTGCGTTGACGCTGATTCCCTTGTTTGTCATTCCAATTACCGCCAATACGATTTGTCGCGGATACACATGGGCCGCCATGGCCATTGGTTGTGCAGTGGCAGTTGTGTGCTTTGGGAAGTTTATTCCAAAGAAGGAAGGAAGTACACGATTTATGACCGTGGTGGACAGCTTAAATGATGGTGTTACCTTGGCGGGAGTACCAGCTGTGATTTTGCTGAACTTTGGATTGGGGTATGCCATTCAGGCAGCACCATCCTTTGTGGTGATTCAAGACTTCTTTTTGAACATGCAAGGCCCGTCATTGATGGTGTTGGCCATTGCAGGAATTGTATTGTTAGGATTATCGGCCTCTATGTCTGGGATGATCATTGTACTTGGAATGGCGGCGCCCGTGTTTGTTCCACAGTTGGGACTGGATTCAGATGCTGTATATCGAGTAATCTTATCCACCAATACTGTGCTAGACACCCTTCCATTTAATGCGGCCGTAGTAACGCTCTTTATGATAACGGGCATTAAATATAAGGAAGGCTATCCATTGGTATTTCGCACCACCGTTATCTATACATGCATAGGAACTTTTGTGGTGGCGGGACTTTTGACCCTGTTTCCTATGTTGGCATAGAATTCCTAATTCAAAAACCGTATAACATAAAACAGAATTTCTATAAGAGAGATCTTAAATTAGTATTTTTTGCTAATTTGGGGTCTCTTTTTTTGTTTAGTATTTTGGTTTCATTCGGTTTGTGTATTTGCAGATACGGTTTGTCAATTGGACGATAAAAAGAGACGCAACATATAATGGCAATGGATCCAAAACGTAATATTTTAAGCAGTAATTATAGGAGGAATTCGATGAGAGATTTTAACAAAGAAGATTTCCTGATTCGCTATCCTGGCGTGTATGACGAAAAAGAGCAGGTGGCGTTGGATAAGTTCTGGGCAGAAGCAGAGCGCATTAATAAGAGAGGCCCAATTGATGTGCAGGATTTGGTAAACGGAACACTTCCAAAAGACACTCCTGGTATTGGCCCTGTCATAAAAGCAACAGAAGCAATGATTAAGTACAATCATTCCAAATATGAACAGGAAAATCCTTTATACAACGATGCAGAACATGCAAAGAGAGCTGGTTATTTAGATATTCCGGCATATTTTACATTTGCGGCACATGATGATTCTTATACATCCGCGTTCCCGGAAGAAGCACGAGATACCCTGTTAGTATCTCAGGCTTGTCACCATGTAGAAAATTTCTGTGAAATTTATGCAGGAGATGAACTGTATCTTACTTTTGATGAAAGAAAGATGGTAGATATCACACCTGCAGAAGGTTCTGTGTACAGATCTAGTGCACTTTACAATGCAGGAACAATCTACAACCAGAGAGGTGAGATTGTAAACAAAGTTTCTTTCCATTATGTAGAAAGTGTTAAAACTTATAAACCAGAAAAGCGTCCGGCAGACTTTGGCAGTCGCGGATTTGCAGATATCTGGGAAGATCCAGACTGGTGTTCCAAAGAAGATCACTACTACACAGACGAAGATTATGAATATTTCAAATCTATCTGGAGAAAAGAGGAACTTCGCGGTGAAACACCACGTTATTGGGAAGATGTACAGATTGGGGATGAACCAGCCAAGACATTAGAAGGTCCTATGATTGAATGTGCACTTCCATCTCAATTTGGTCAGGGTGTTGGCGGAACCAGAACCATGAAGAAAGAGATTCTGGATGATGAAATCTTTAAAACAATGATTCGTGATGAACATGGTATCTATAGATTGCCGAATCCAGATGATTACACACCAGCGATTCCAGATGGGGCAAGACCAGCATTTGCAATCGAAGATGGTCGTGGTGAAGAGCTGAATGAAAAATTAGATGCGGCAGAAGGCACAGGCGTAGATACTTCCGATATTCATGGTGCAGAAGGAGATGCCAGAGCAGCGATCATCAACTTCTACGGAAGAGACCTGGCAACACATCATCTTACAAGCTGGATGGGTGATGCGGCTCGTTTTGAAAGCCTTAGCTGGTGCATCATGCCACCGGAAACACATGCGGCATATGGAAAACCTGTTCCAACAAGCCCATATTTCATCCATTGGTTACAGCAGGCTCCAAAGATGGCTGATAAAACAGTAAATACACATGGCCTTACAAGAGACATTGCTGAAATTTCATCTGTGGTTGTGGACAAATACATCCGCAATGGGAAATATCTTGTAAAACTGATCTGGTGGATCAACGATATCAATGGAGATATTTGGATCGATGGATGTGCAGAAATTGCCCTTCCACATAAAGAATAGAAGATAGGAGATTACACATGAGAGCAATTAAATATCATGGTGTACAAGACCTTGAACTTGTAAATATTGAAAAACCAGTAGCAGGACCTGGTCAGGTAGTAGTAAAGGTTGCATACTGTGGCGTTTGCGGAACGGATATGCATGCTTACAATCACCCAGGTATCTTCAACTGGGAATTAGTATTAGGTCACGAAGGTGTAGGTGTTGTAGAAGAAGTTGGAGAAGGTGTTACTTGTGTAAAAGTAGGTGACAGAGTGGCAGTAGGTCCTCCAGGGGACTGTGGAAGCTGCTATTCCTGCAACACAGGACATCCAAACACCTGTGCCAATGCATTTCCAAATACGTTAGGAATTGGACCTGGAACACAGGGTGCATATGCAGAGTATGTATTGTCCAAGTTCCCAGAAAATGAATTGTTTGTCATTCCAGAAGGAATGCCATTTGAACAGGCAGTATTATTTGACCTTTTAGGCGTTGGTTTCCATGCGGTGAGACGTTCCGAATTAAAATTAGGAGATAACGCAGTTATCTTTGGTTGTGGCTCTATTGGTCTGGGAACAATCCAGAGTGCAAAGCTTGCAGGCGCAAGAACTGTTATTGCATTTGATACAAACATTTCCACACATAAAAGAGCATACGACAGCGGTGCGGATTATGTGTTTGAACCTACAGAAGAGGGCATGAAAAAAGCCATGGAACTGTTAGCCCATGAAGGTGGCGCACACGTATGCTACGAGGCTGCTGGTCATTCAACTGCATTAGCAGGAGCCATTGAATTATGCATGCCGAATGGACAGGTCATGATCATTGGCAGTGACGGCAGACCATTTGAACTTGTTTCAGCAGCGCTGGGTCCAATGGAATACGATCTGAAATTCTCCTTTACTTATACAAAGGAAGAAATTCATCAGTTATTTGAGATGATTCGTATGGGAACATTCAAAACGGATATGTTCCAGATTTTAAAAGCCCCATTGGAAGATGTTGAAAAAATGATTGTTGCACAGACACAGGGCACTGTAGATGTGGCAAGAGTGTTATTGACACCGAATGGAGAGATGTAAGATGAAAATTCATGCGCGAGCAGAAAAAGTAGATAAGATTATCTTTAAAATTATGTATGCAGTATCTGTTTTGGCAGGTATCAGTCTTATGGTAGTAGCCGTTTTGTGTACCGTAGATGCGCTGGCATCCAAGTTTTTATCCTTTAGTATTCCAAGCGGAACGGACTGGGTAACATTTTTAAATATTCCAATCGTATTTTTAGCAATGGGATACATTCAGGTGGAGCGAGGAAACACAGCGGTAGACATTTTATCCAGTAAATACCCACCAAAGATAGGAAAGATGATTCGAGTCGGTTCCTGTATTGTTGCCACTCTGATTTGTGTGTTCCTGGGCTATTGTGGATTTGAAGTTATGATGGATAAGATTGTGAAACATACCCTTTCCAGTGCGCAGATGAGTGCGTTTCCAGTATGGCCATTTGCGTTGATGGTTGCAGTGGGATATTCCTTGGCTGCAGTATCCTTCTTCTGGTGTATTATTCGAGAATTTTTGATTCCGCCAGAACGTCGAATGGGTGCCATGCCACCAGCGCCAGAAAAGGAGGGAGAATAAATGAGTACAGCAGCAATTGTAGGCATTATCATGTTTATTCTTTTGATTGTCCTGGTTTTTGCAGGTGTTCCAATCTGGATTACAATGATGATTTGTTCCTTTATTGGATTCTTTGCTCTGGGCGGAATGAATCTGGTAACCATACAGTTTAAGCAAGCACCGTTTAGTCTGGGAGCTGATTATACCTATGCAGTCCTGCCACTATTTATGTTGGTAGGAACACTGGCCGGAGAGACGGGCATTGCAAAAGGAGCTTTTGATTCCATG
>JAFUPY010000107.1 GCA_017472565.1 Eubacterium sp. | reverse complement strand
GTAACAAATATGGTAGGCTATATCGACAAGGAAGGAACCCACTACTCCTTAGGCGAAGAGTCTGAATACTCTGACTTAATCAACATCTACAATTGTATTCAGTACAACAACATGTTTGATTTGGAAAACAAGGTGAATTACCTGTTCTATCTGAATGGATATGAAGAGGAAATGGCACAGATTGATGAAGAGAATGTGTTGGCGCCGTATAAGAATTATTTGGCAGAGTAAATCGAAATATAATAGCCAGAAAAAATAGTTTCAAATAGTATAAAAAGCTAGAAAAACAAAGTGAGAAGCCGGAAAAAATTAGCTCTTACAAACCTTAAAACGGTTTGCGCGAGTTAATTTTTCTCCGACTTCTCTTTCATTTTGCACCTTATGTTTACTCGTTTTCAAAAAGTGGTGTGGAGAAGTATCTCTCTGCTGTATCTGGAAGTACAGTTACAACTATTTTGCCTTTGCCCAGCTTTTCTGCCAGCTTTAAGGCTGCTGCCACGTTGGTTCCACTGGAGATGCCGCACATGATACCTTCTTTTCTTGCAAGGTCTTTTGCTGTCTGGATGGCTTCTTCATCTGTTACGATGTAGATATCATTGTAAATCTGAAGGTTTAAGATTTCTGGAATAACACCATCGCCGATACCCATCTGCAGATGTGTTCCGATGTTGCCGCCAGCAAGGATAGCTGCGTTTTCAGGTTCAACCGCCCAGATCTCGATGTCTGGATACTGAGCCTTTAACACTTCGCCGATACCTGTGATGGTTCCGCCGGTTCCGATACCGGAGCAGAAACCGTCAATCTTGCCTCCAACCTGTTCCAGGATTTCCAGCCCTGTATGATAACGGTGTACCATTGGGTTTGCTTCGTTGGCAAACTGCTGTGGCACGTATACGTTAGGATCTTCCGCCTGCATGCGAAGGGCTGTCTGGAGACATTCTTCGATACAGTCACCGATGTTGCCAGCATCATGAATCAGAATCACTTCCGCGCCATAATGTTTCACCAGCTTTCTGCGTTCTTCGCTTACAGAGTCTGGCATAATGATGACTGTCTTATATCCCTTAACCGCACCAACCAGCGCAAGGCCGATACCCTGGTTACCACTTGTTGGTTCTACGATTGTGGTTGTCTCTGGATTAATCAGACCTCTTTTTTCTGCTTCTGCAATCATGTTGTAAGCCGTTCTTGTTTTGATGGATCCCCCAACATTCAGTCCTTCAAATTTCACATAAATATCTGCATTTTCAGGACTGTTCATACGATTCAGTTTTACCATCGGTGTATGTCCAATAGCATCTAATACATTATTATAGATCACCTTTTTACTCTCCTTATTCTATCGCTCTATTTTTACAACTCTAGGCAAAAGCCGCCTGCAGGCTGACTTTTATAAAAACTCTGCCCTACAGTATACATTGTTTTTTTCCAAAACACAATCACAACTTGTTCGCGGGCGGAAAATAGGGTATACTATAGTGTGATAATTTGTTTCATCACTTTTGGAGGAAAACTGTGAATCCATACGATACATTTAACGACGTTTTAGTGAAGCTGTTCCGGGATATTATGGATATCGAGGAAAAGGCCATCATAACAGAAGAATTTAAGGACATTACCAACAACGATATGCACGTCATTGAAGCCATCGGTATCAATGGCGGCCGCAATATGACCTCTGTTGCCAAGGATCTGTCCGTTACGGTAGGTACACTCACCATTGCCATCAACAACCTGGTGAAAAAGGCCTATGTAGAGAGAGTTCGCAGCGAAAAGGACCGTCGTGTGGTATTGGTTTCCCTGACAGATAAGGGACGAAAAGCCTTTGAGCACCATAAGCATTTCCATCAGGAAATGATCGAGGCATTGGTAGATGGATTGGCAGTCGAAGAGACCGAAGCGTTGGTCAAAGCATTGACCAATCTGGTGTCCTTCTTTAGAAACTACCCAGCAAAATAATGGAGCGATTTCCATTTCATGTATTTTCATGTTTTTATTTGAGAGGACATCTTGATTCCCAAATGTTTCTTTGTTACAATTTTATATGTAATCGGATGAGCACCTGCCGTATGTAAGGCTACACTTGCATGCGGCGGTTTTTGTTACCGCTTTTTCATCTGATTGCAGGCGCTTCGCTGCTCTCGCAAGTTCAAACAGTCCCCGCTGTTTGCGCGAAGCCGTTCAAATGTAACCCCACATATTGAACATATTATGAAAGAAAGGTAAGGGTTTGTCATGAGTAATGAAAGAAAGAAAAAGACGCAATTATTAGGCGCATTGCTCCTTTTGCTGACTGCTTTTATCTGGGGTGTTGCCTTCGTAGCCCAGAGCGTCGGCATGGACAGTGTGGAAGGGTTTACCTTCAGTGGTATCCGTACACTCCTTGGTGCCATCGTGCTGCTGCCAGTGGTTCTGTTCCGCAACCACAAGGCAAAGAAACCATTAGACGAGATACAGTTAAAAGCACACAAAGCCACAACCAAAAAGACCATCCTCTATGGTATGATCCTGGGCGTTGTCTTTTGTGCCGCTGGTAACTTCCAGCAGTTTGCATTTAACTATACCACATCAGGAAAGATTGCATTTATCACCGCAATGTACATGTTTTTTGTACCGCTGATCGGCATTTTCCTGAAGAAAAAAACACCAGCCCTGACCTGGCTGTGTGTGGCACTTGGATTTATTGGCATGTTTTTCCTGTGTATGAATCCAAATGATATGACAGGTCTGAACAAAGGCGACTTGCTTGCCATTATTTGTTCTATTTTCTTTGCGGTACATATTTTGACCATTGAAAAGTTTGCCCCGGGGGTGGATGGCATCATGCTCTCCTGTGTGCAGTTCTTTACCGGCGGCGCTATTTCCTGTGTGCTGATGTTCATCTTCGAGGATCCGCAGATTGCCGCCATCAAAGCAGCCATCGTACCAATCCTCTACGCAGGTGTGCTTAGCTGCGGTCTGGCCTATACCTTCCAGATCATCGGTCAGAAATATACCGAAGCCACTGTGGCTTCCATCATCATGAGTATGGAGTCCGTATTTGGCGCATTGGCTGGTGCACTGCTTCTCCACGAAATGTTGTCCGGCAGAGAAATCATCGGCTGCATTATCATGTTCGTGGCAATCATTCTGTCACAGCTATCGGAGGTGTTGACCTCGAAGATGAGGGCGAAAAAGAATGCTGTTGGATAAAGCCCCATGTGTGTGTTCATAAATAAACGCGCGGATGTTTCCATCTAACGTTACACATCATTTTAAACAAACATCGGACACCGGATTGGAAATGGATCTGCTTCAGGAATTTTTCTTCGTTCCGCTTGACATTGTGAATCAAATTTATCACAATAAAGGGGTAGCAGAAAACAAGTTGGAAGCATGGTTTGTCTTTATCTCAAATGATAATCCTGAAGTACTCCAAAAATTAATTACGGAATATCCGGAGTTTGAGGCACTGTACCAAGAAGTCTTCCTTTTATGTGAAAATATTGAGAAGGTGATGAATATGTTCTCCGAAGAATTAAAAATTCTTGATCGTAATACTATGGAATATATGATTGATGATCTCCAGTCACAGGTCAATCAAAAAACTGCTGAAATCGAGCAAAAAGATGCTGAAATCGAGCAAAAAGATGCTGAAATCGAGCAAAAAGATGCTGAAATTCAACGTTTACAAAAGATAATTTCTGATTTACAAAAATAATTTAAAAATCTCTAGACTACCACAAAAGCGGGCTGCCGTTCGACAATTCGGCAACCCGCTTCTTTATATATGCACATTACTCTAATTCCAGCAACTGCTGATAAATATCCCGTTTCCCAACGCCTCGATCCTTTGCTACTGCCTTCATGGCATCCTTCTGGCTCATGCCCTGCTTCAGATACACATTCATGTGGTCTATTAGTGACATCTCGTTCCAGGACTGCTGTTTCTCTTCCGTCAGCTCCTTGGCATCACGGCCTTCGATGACGATGACACACTCCCCGCGAACACCTTCCGCTTCGTAGTAAGCAATCGCCTCAGAAAAAGTGGTACGGTAGGCTGTCTCAAACTTCTTGGTCAGTTCGCGACAAACGGTAATCCGTCGATCGCCCAACGCTTCCATTAATTCCTGCAGCGTCTGCACCAGATGATGTGGTGCTTCGTAGATAATCAGCGTACGAGTGTCATTTTTTAACTCCTCTAAGATGCGTCGTCTGTCTTTTTTCTCCTTTGGCAAAAAAGCCTCAAAGGAAAATCTTCTGGTCGGAAGTCCAGACAGGGTCAACGCGGTAATACAAGCGGCTGCCCCTGGCAAAGAAGTTACTTCAATGCCCTGTTCGTAGCAAATCTTCACCAGTTCTTCCCCCGGATCAGAGATGCCCGGTGTGCCCGCATCCGTTATCAACGCAATGTTGGCGCCAAGGCGCATCTTTTCCACAAGCTGATATGCTTTGTCCACCTTGTTGTATTCATGATAGCTGGTCAGCGGTGTCTTAATATCAAAATGATTCAGCAGATGAATGGAATTTCTCGTATCCTCCGCCGCAATCAAGTCCACTTCCTGTAACGTTCTCAGCACACGAAGGGTGATATCCTCCAGATTTCCTATAGGTGTAGCACACAAATACAATTTTCCAGCCATTATTTTTTCACCTCTATTACTATTATCTCCGTATTTTCCTGCAGTGGTACATTTTTCACACTTTTTATCCCAGTAGTAAGAGAGCGAAATTGGCTCTTACGAAGGTACACTGCCTACTACTTGTAAAAATACAATCTAATATCCATAGATATCATATATTTCGTCGGTATATTTTCCCTGCTCCTGATAAACCACCAACGGTTTTTCCACCGTCATCCTTGGTCTGCCTCCCCGCAGGCCCTCAATCAGCACCATATTTGGCTCCTTATCCGCATATGGATGCACCAGACGCATACGCTTTGGTTCCACACGGTACTGCACCATCAGGGAGATGATCTCCGCCAGACGGAACGGGCGATGCACCATATACAGTCGTCCACCCGGTTTTAACAGACGGGCACTTTCACGAATTACATCCTCCAGAGAACAAAGCACCTCATGTCGAGCGATAGTCTTTGCCTCTGCCTCGTTGATCAGTCCATGCTGGGCTGTCATATACGGCGGATTACTTGTCACCACATCAAAAGAAGAGGCACCAAACAGTTGTGACGCCTGCTTAATATCCCCTTCTACAATTTCCACTTTTTCTTCCAGGCCATTGAGCGCCACGCTGCGTCGCGCCATCTCGGCACTTTCCGGCTGAATCTCCAGCCCAACAAAATAGTCACCCTTTGTCTTAGCCTCTAAAAGAATCGGAATAATTCCCGTTCCGGTGCCAAGGTCAATGGCTCTTTCCCCAGCCTTCACCTTGGCAAAACCAGACAACAACACCGCATCCATACCAAAACAAAATCGCGCCGGATCCTGGATGATGAAATAGCCATTTCGCTGGAGTTCATCCAGTCGCTCACCCGGTCTTAAGTAATCTTCTTTATTCATTATCATTAAGCTTAGAGCCAGCACCACGATCTTCCAACGCAGCCAGCTCTTTCATCTCTTCTTTTGTCAACTTCTGTGTATCTTTTCTGCGGCGAGGTTTGAACTTCAGTTCAGATGCCTGATATTCGCGAATTTCTTTTTCGTCGCCCATTTCTACAACCACTTTTACCAACTGGCGAAGTACATTCACACTCTGCACTTCTCCGCGAAGTCCATCCTGTGTTGTCACGCGATCGCCCACGCCTGGCAGGCGGCTGTTTAAGTATTCGTAAGTTTCTTCTTCGTTTTTCAGACAGCACATCAAACGTCCGCAAACACCAGAGATCTTGGTTGGGTTTAAGGACAGGTTCTGTTCCTTTGCCATCTTGATAGATACTGGCGCAAATTCAGACAGGAAGGTATGACAGCAAAGCTGTCTGCCACAGATACCGATGCCGCCCAGGATCTTTGTCTCGTCACGCACACCAATCTGGCGAAGCTCGATACGAGTACGGAATACAGATGCCAGATCCTTTACCAGTTCTCTAAAGTCGATACGACCATCGGCTGTAAAGTAGAACAACAGCTTGTTGTTGTCAAAGGTATACTCTGCATCCACCAGTTTCATTTCCAGCTCATGCTTTTTTATTTTTTCCAGACAGATGGCATAAGCCTGTCTTTCTTTTTCACGGTTTTTCGCTTCGATGCTGTCATCTTCCTCGGTTGCCTTGCGGATAACAGGCTTTAATGGCTGTACCACTTCATCGTCTGTTACCTGTTTTGGACCAACCATGACGGTTCCATATTCCACACCACGGGCGGTTTCCACGATGACGTGGTCTGCCGCCTTTAACTCGATGTCTTTTGGATCAAAATAATATATTTTCCCAGCAGTCCGAAAGCGTACTCCTACAACTTTAATCATGTTTTTATTCCTTTCTTTCACATAAATCTGACATAGTATCTTTTTATAATACGTTTTCTTCTCTACGCCAGATAGTTCTTTATATTCAGCAGCAACAGCTCCAGCGTCATATCCATATTGACGTTGGCACGGATACGACGTCTCGCATTCTCGATGGCTTCGATAATATTGTTCAAGCCCTCGTAGGAACTGTTCTCTGCCTGTTTTGCAATTTCGTGTGCCTGATCTTTGTAGATCAGCTTGCCCTGACCGCTGGTGGCCTTGGCTATCAGCACATCCCGATACCAGAGCATCAGCAAATCAAAAAAGTCATTGGCCTGGTCAAACTCCTCGATAGCCTTTACTTCCCCCATTACGTCGCTCAGTTCTATCTCCGCAATGCGGCGGACCAGCTTGATAGTGGCGTCTTTCAGTTCGTTAAAATCCTGGGAACCAGCAAGCATAATGGCACGTCCCACATTTCCCTGGGCAAAAGCAACGCATACTTCTGCCTTATAATCCACCACCTGGTACTTACGCATCAAATGACGATGAATCTTTTCATCTGCCACCGCAGTCAGCTCCAGGGTCACACAACGGGAACGAATGGTCTGCAAAAATGAGTCCGCATTGGTGGTAAGCAGCAAAATCACTGCATAAGCAGGTGGCTCTTCCAGGGTTTTCAGCAGGGCATTTTGCGCCTGCTCATTCATTTTCTCCGCTTCGTCCACAATATAAACCTTATACTGAGACTCCGCATTGTATGGTTTCACATCGATGGTGCCATTCAACTGCAGGCGAATATCGCTGACAGCAATGGTATTTGGCTTTTCGTGTGTTACATATAGGATATCCGGATGGTTCTTATTCAATGCCTGCTTGCAGGAACGACACTGATGACAACCCTCACCGATTGACGATATGACTCCAGAACCTGTCTCAGATGGTTCTGTATGTGCATTGCGTTCACACAGCAACGCTTCTGCAAACGCCTCTGCCAGCATCATCTTGCCGGAGCGTTCCGGGCCGTCAAAAATATAGGCATGGGATATTTTTTTCATGGAAACAGCATTTTTTAGGTGCTGTATAATCTGTTCATGTCCAACAATATCTGCAAATCCTGGCATTTAACATACACCTTTCTGGTCATTTTTGCTGTTATGGGCACTTCTATATGAGCAAACGACAGCTATCGATGCTCCCTCATATATTGAAGAATCCTCTGCACGGTTTCTTCCAGGCATTCATTTTCAAACATCTGAGAAATACCCAGTCTGTCACGTTTTTCCCTGGAAAAATCTTCTTCGTCCGCCAAAAATCTGCGGCACAGTTCTGCGTACTTTGGCTCCGCCTGAGCTCGTTCCCGTTCCAGGGCTCTTGCCAATCGCAGACCGTCATCTACATGGATATAGATTGGCAGCACCTGCTCGGCGCCAAAATAATCCCGAATCTTTTCATAGGCTTCCAGGGTTCCAATCATCAAATAAAAATTATCAGAGGCCAGATCGATCTGCCCATCATCGGCGGTAAAATACTTCCATACACCGTGCATGGTATCATAGGCCCGCATCTCAATCACCTTTCCTGCTGCCTCCAGCTGACAAGCCTTTTCATCGGAGCAGAAAAAATAGGTCTCGCCATCCTTTTCCCCAGAGCGAATTGGGCGGGTGGTATATAGGATCACATTGTGAAGGTTCAGCTCCTCTGACTTAAGAAGCTGATTGTAGATGGTATCTTTCCCGGATGCACTTTTCCCCATTAAGCAGAATATTTTTCCCATGGAATCTCCTCGAAACGACTGCTCGGATATAACAAGAAATCTGCTTCAGCAGAATCTTGTTAATCTTCGCTATTATCAAATAGTTTTAACATCTCATTATAAAATAATTTTCAACGACTTGCAACTTTTATTCGCTGACCGCTTAAGTCTTCCAATCCTTGGATTTCAAAGCCTTCTGCCAACAAGGCTGTCACCACTTCCGGCAGATTTTCCGGAATCTGCTCGCCCGGTGTCAAGAACGGAATGCCTGGCGGATAGAGGTACGCAAATTCCACGGAGATCCTGTCTGCCGCCTGGGCAAATGCAATCATTTCACATGGGGCTTCTGTGGCTGCTGCAATCTCCATTTGTTTTTCCTTTGGCTGATATAAAATGTCAATCATCTTACACCAGGCTCCTTCTGCCAGCTTAGACATGATAGATTCCGCTTGCATGTCATCTGCCTTTGCCGCAGAGACCAAATCTACAATTGGTTCCACACTGGCATCAATCTCTTTTAAGGCTGCTGCCAAACGGGCGAAGCCTTCTTCCGTATCCATCAGACTGGTAAGTGCTGTCACATAGTGACCGGAATCCATCTCCACCTGAAGGCCATACTCTTTCAATAAGATGCTTGCCAGTTTATTTCCACTCATACCTGCCTCGCCACCTACAGAACCTGTCATCGGCAGATTCCTCCGGATGTGTTGGCCGCAAAAAATCAGGATTTTGGAAAGATCTCTATCCCAGATACCACCAGCGGCATGCCTATCCTGCACAACACTTGACGAGCCACTGTCTTCTGGCAGCACACTTTCTTTTGGAAGTTCACTGGTCTCTATCTGATTCGGCGACAATACGTGCAGATGCTTTAGCCCCTTCATTTCCTGGTAAAAACGGGCCAATCGCTTTTCATAGGCCGCAAACCGTTCTGCGCCCTCTTCCTCCAAGATACGCACACAGCGATCCAGGCCCGCCATCAGCAGATAGGATGGGGAACTGGACTGATAGATGCCAAGAAACTTCTGCAGACGATCCACATCAATACGGTCGCCTCCCACATGCAGTGCTGCAGACTGGGTATAAGCAGGCAACGTTTTATGCATACTTTCAATCACAAGATCCGCCCCACAGGCATGTGCCTTTTTCGGAAATCCTGCTGAGAAACCAAAGTGGGCGCCGTGAGCTTCGTCTACAATCAATGGGACGTTGTGAGCATGTACAATCTCTGCAATGGTTTCAATGTCAGACACCACGCCATCGTAAGTCGGCGATGTGAGCAGTACCGCCTGAATCTGTGGATCCCGAGAAAGCTTATTGCGAACATTCTCTGGATCGATACTTCCCTGAATCCCCCATGCCGTCTGCATCGGATACACATACTCCACAGAAAGCTCCCGCAGATAGATGGCATTGTATACAGCCTTGTGGCAGTTACGGGCAATCAGGATCTTTCCTCCCTTCGGAACGGTTGCTGAGATGGCAGCCAGCAGACCGCTGGTACTTCCGTTTACCAAAAAGAAGCTTCGCTGCGCTCCAAAGACCCGTGCCATGCGCGCCTGGGCCTTGGCAATGATCCCCTGGGCATGATGCAGGTTATCAAATCCTTCCACCTCTGTAATATCCATCCGCTCCGGATGCTCCATCTCCATATTCTGACGCTTGTGGCCTGGCATATGAAACGGGTAAATATCCGATGCCCCGTATGTTTTTAATTCTTTGTCCAAATATTCCTGACGATATTTCAATTCCAATTCCTCATAACAGACAGCAGCATTCGTATCGCTGTCAATGGTTAATTCTTGTATTCTACAGATAGGAGTTCTATCTTTTCCTCATTCAAATATTATAGTATAATTACAGCAGTTTCAAAACATATTTTTGATTTATTCCATGGAGGTTTTTATGACAAAAGCACTGGTAATCTTATGCGGCGGCAAAAGCTCCCGCATGGGCACAGACAAAGCATTTCTCCCATTTGGCGCGGATTCCCTGTTAAAGTATCAGATCAAGCGGTTCCGCCCTTATTTTGATAAAATCTATATTTCTGTGCAGGACAAGCAGGACAAGGCATTTGACTATCAGGCATATTGTGGCTGCGAGGAGATTCCTGACCGCTATGTAAACAGAGGCCCGATGGCCGGGCTGTACAGCTGTCTGCGATACGCCGAAGAAGACATTCTATATTTCAATGCGGTGGATACCCCATTCTCTGACCCGGCTTTGGCAGCAGAACTTTGCGATGAGCTGGCTGCCCATCCAGACCATTATGCCTGTCTGCTGAAAAATCCGAAAGGTGAGCTGCAGCCGCTGCAAGGTGCTTATTCCAAAACGATCGTGCCTGTTATGAAAGAATTTCTGGAGAAAAAGAAGCTGGCACTGAAGGCCGTATTGGACATCTGCCCATATCTTGTTCACGAGATGTTCCATAAGGAAGAACAGTTCTTCAATATGAACGACCCACAGTCCTACTACTATGGATTGCAAAAATACGCGTCCATGGCTCCAGGTCAGTTCCCGGCCGCATTTGCTCCAAATAAGGAAAAGCCAACCAAGATTCCGATGCTCTCCTTTGCTGCCAAGTCCGGCACAGGTAAAACAACTTATCTGGAAAAGCTTCTTCCTTTATTAAAGAAGGAAAACCTTCGTATTGCGGTGTTAAAACACGATGCTCATGGGTTTGAAATGGACAAGCCGGGCAAGGACAGCTATCGTCTTACCCAGGCAGGGGCAGATCATATGATTCTCACTTGCACGGACAAGACGGCGTCTATCTTCACTCACCCAAACGAAGATCCGGAATTGCCATTCCTGTTATCCAGGATTCAGGATGTGGATCTGATCATCACCGAAGGCTACAAACTGCAGCGCATGCCAAAGTTTGAACTGCTTCGCGAGGACTACAACAAGGAGCTTCGCTCCAATCCGGAAAACCTCCTTGGCATCATCTGTGACTTCCCGTTTGAGACAGAACTGCCGGTCTTTGACTTAAATGATCCGGCATCTATTGTGCCATTTATTTTGGAATATATTAAGAGCCATAAATAGCAGCTGGTTTTGCAGCAGTTGTACAGCATACAGAAGCATTCAATGAGCAATCCAAATGCACTGGCTCGAGTAGCTGCTATCGCTATTTCTACATTTGAAACCCTTGTTACTATTATTGGTGTATTTGTCATCTTTATTATTGCCAGCTCCGGTAAGGGCAATCTGATGTTTGTCCTGTTGGTATTAGGTGCCTTTATCTTCCTGCTGAGTCTGTTTGAAATTCTCAAGCTGGAGATGGGACAAAACTTCTGGAACGGTGTACTGATCATCATTGTGATCGTTGCCATTCTTTGGTTCATCTTTAGAAACAAGGGAATCTTTAACAAATAAAAGAGCCGACGGCTAAGTGTGAACATACTCTAAAGGGTTCACATTTGCCGGCGGCTTTTTCTTTTTGCATCTATGTTTTTTCTTTGCACTGGCAAAAATATGCCTTCCATCTCTATGCTTCCATCTCGCTGGACAGCATTTCCATAAACAGGGCAATGGCCGGATTGTAGTTGTTTTTTCTCCAGGCAACTGTCATATCATGACCTTTTGCTTCTGCAAAATCAATATCGCGAATCACCACATTCGGATTGTTCTTCTCAATGGTTTTGTTGGAAGTAATCGTTACATAATTGCCAGTCTCTACCCAAAGCAAGGTATCTTCCAGTTTATCAACCAACTTAATATGGGAAGTAATCCCGCCCTTTACCAACAAGTTCTGGATATATTCAAACCCTTCCGTACTGCTCTTTTCTGCCAGCTGGACAAAATGTTCGTTCTTCAAATCCTCAAAAGAAAGATTCTCTTTTTTCGCCAAAGGATGATTTTTATTAATCATCAGGCATGAGTCATACTTTTGAATATCCACCGTAATCAAATCTGGTTTGTCGAACAAGGAAAAGGCGTAGGTAAGAATAATATCCAAATTCCCTTTGTAAATCTCATCCGGCAAAGTTCCCAATGCCAGTCTGGCCATGGATAACTGAATCTGTGGATAAGTCTCCTGAAACTTGCGCAGCACAGTAGATGGTTCTCCTGAAATATCATACACATCCAAAATTCCCAGACGCAGGTGTCCCTGGTAACCCTGATTGGCGGTTTTGGCCTCCTCTACCAGCGTATCATAGGATTTTAACAGTTCCGGCAAGCCATTATATAAAATCAGTCCGCCAGGAGTCAGCTTTAACTTCTTTTTATCCCGGACAAACAGCTCTGTGCCCAGTTCCTCCTCCATGGCACTGATCTGGCGGCTTAAGGCCGGCTGGGTAATAAAAAGGCTTTTCGCCGCTTCTGTAAAATTCAGACATCTCGCCACTGCAATAAAATACTTCATCTGATTTAACGTCATGGTGTTTTCTCTCCGTCTCGCTTTTGTTCCTTTTTTTCAATTCCTTCTATGCAATCTTTCCCATTCAAAATCACTTATTATATTCATCCTAACCGATAAAAATCACAAACGCAACCATTATTACCATAAATATGCTTCATCATTACAAAAAGGCATAATCTGATAAAAAACTTGCATTTACTTATGAGCATTTATAAATTGAAGGTATTACTTTCCAATGTTACACTTAAAGTAGCGCGAAGACAAAGCCCTCAGGGCTTCGCTAACAAAAACGAACGAACATATTATGGTAAAAATGATTTAGGAGGAAACAAAATGAAAGTTTTGGGTATTGTTGCGGGAAGACACAATGGTAACAGTGAAATCCTTGTAAAAGAAGCGCTTCTTGCTTGTCAGGCAGCTGGCGCAGAATGTAAGCTGATCAACCTGTTTGATTACAACATCGAACACTGCATCGGCTGCGAATGCTGTACAATGGCAATGGGCGATGTAGGTATGGGTAAATTAGACAAATATCCAGGTTGTGTATTAAAAGACAAAGATGATATGGAAAAAATCATCAAAGAAATGCAGACATGCAATGCTATCATCGTAGGTGTTCCAGTATACGATCTGGCTCCATCCTCTCTGTATCTGAAATTCGCACAGAGATTCTTAGCATACGAATTATCATTCCTGCTTGAAATCGGCGAAGTAAAAGTAGATCCACACATGGTTGCAGGTCTGATCGCTGTTGGCGGTTCCTGCCACGACTGGATGCCATTCGGTCTTGAAGTTATGGCAGCTTCCATGTTCACACAGTCTGTACAGGTTGTTGATCAGATGCTGGCTCAGAGAAACGGTCGTCCAGGTAACGTATTATTAAGAGATGAACAGCTCGAACGTGCGAAACTGATGGGTGAAAACATCATCAAAGCAATCCAGACACCAGTAGAAGAACGTGGATACTTAGGCGAAGCAGACTTCGGTATGTGCCCATCCTGCCACTCTCACTTAATCTACAAAGGCGATCCACACTGGGATGGCATTCAGTTCCCATTTGAATGTGCAGTTTGCGGCTGTGGCGGCGACTTAGTAAAAGATGAAAACGGCGAATACAAATTTGTTCTTGCTGAAAACGGACATATCCGTGACAGAAATATCAACCAGGCTCGTGCAGAACACTTAAACGAAATCGTTCAGACAAAGATCGACTTCTTTAAACGTCAGCACACCATCCAGGACAAATACGCGAAGTATAAAGAAATCAAATTCCCAGCCATCTAGAGCTACAGATGCTGTGTAGCAGCGCATTTTGGGAGATAAAGTAACAAATACATATAATTTCGAACAATACTACAAAGAGCCCGGGAAGCAAAATTGCCTCGCGCAAACCGTTCTAAGGTTTGTAAGAGCCAATTTTGTTCCCGGGCTCGGTTTTTTGTATCTTTATTTATCTTCTTTCTTGCGAAGGTATATAAACCAATACGCCGCACCAACGCAGATCGCACCACCAATTATATTACCAATGGTTGCAGGAATCAGGTTGCTCACAAATCCACCAACCGTCAGACCGCTCAAGTCCACCCCTGCTGCCACCGCTGCTTCCGCATATGCTGGAACCATCTTGGCAAACAGCCCTGCACTGATAAAGTACATGTTAGCAACACAGTGTTCAAATCCGCAGAGCACGAAGATCATAACCGGGAAGAATAATCCCAAAACTTTTCCTGCTACATCTTTTGCCGCAAAGGTGATCCATACTGCCAGACTTACAAGGAAGTTACACAGAATTCCACGAATCAGAGTATCTGAAAATGACAGATTACACTTTGTAACGGCTGTGGAAATCACAGACACTGCCAGCCCATTATCAAACTGACCAATCTGGTGACTGAATACCACGCAGGCTGCCACAAGCAGACCTCCAATAAAGTTTGCAAAAAAGACAATCACAAGATTGCGCACCATGCCGGAAAATTTAATATCCTTCTGAAGCCAGGCAATGGACATGAGACAGTTGCCGGTAAACAGCTCACCCCCTGCCAATACCACCATGGCAAGCCCACCAGGGAATACACAGGCGCCAAGAAACTTTCCTAAAGATGCATATGGGATTGAAACGGCAACCGTTGTGGCACCGATACCGCCAAAGGCGATAAACGCACCTGCCAGAATGCCCAGCACAATCATTTTTCCAATGGCCATACTGGCCTTTGCCTTGCCGACAGCACTATAATTGGCCGCCATTTCGGCTGGTGAAAAGAAATTCATAACCTATACCTCCGAACAGATCTCAATATATAACTCTCAACGAACCCATTGTACACTATTTTATACAAATAAAAAATAGCTAAATTAAATAAAATTCAGCTATCTTTTATATATATTGTATGTTATTTTACACTAAAACACCATATCTAGTGGTCAATTCTGGTTTTCCCACTATATAATACCATTTCACCCTTAATAACGTCTTCTGCGTCTGCGTCGTCTCTTTTTATTGCGGATTCGCACGTACTGTCGATCCGGATGTCTCATGTTTCGCCAGTGACGACTGGAAAGCTTCGACCGAATCACGAAGAACAGAAATACTGCCAGGGCTGCAATAACGATAATGATGACCACCAGCACCACCGGATTTCCCTTTTCTTCTACTTTGCCCTGCAAAACAGTGATATCAGAAGTCTCGATATCATGGTTGCCCTCTGCGAAATCATAGGTGTCTACCTGGGCGCCTGTAACAACCACATCTGCGCGACCTACCACTTTATCTCCATAGCGATACACAAGAGAGCCCATTGCGCCCTCGCCACCATCTTCATAGCTAACCTCTGTTTCTGTTTCCAGAAAATCTGCACCTTTTGGCAGAATGACCATCGCATCCTCGTCCAGCTGAGCAAATGCCTCATTTTGCGTCATCATGGTAGAGCTGTTGGAAACATCACTGCTGTAACGTGTCTCATTTTCCGCCACACTGTACATCTGGAAATTGTCGAAACAATAATTGAACAGGTTGATGGTATCTGTAAAATGTGTGCCCTCACACTTCATAACAACACACACTAACAGCATGCCGTCCTTTTCCGCATAGGTTACCAGTGTGCTTCTGGCCGCCTGGGTAAAACCGGTCTTACCACCAATCGCATAGTCATAGAGATATTCCGCGGTAAGGTTATTGGAAATCATCTTGTGATGATTGAACATTGCCAGTGGCAGACTCTTATTAGTAGCCGGAAGATCATAGCGCACGGTGCTTACCAATGTACGGAACATATCGTCCTTGATTGCCGCAGCAGAAATCAACGCCATATCATAGGCAGATGTCACATGCTGCTCATCTGGCAGACCGTGTGGATTGGTAAAATTGGTATCCTGACACCCAAGCTCTGTTGCCCTGTCATTCATCATTTTTATAAAGGCATCGTAGTCACCGCCCGTTACATGCTCTGCCGTGGCATAAGCACATTCGTTGGCAGATTCCAACATAACTGCATACAGGGTATCTTCCAGAGACATCTGCTCCCCAACATTACGATAAATGCCGGAACCTTCTGTCTTATAGACCGCGTCCTCAGAATATGTCACCGTCTCGTCCAGCTCACAGTTTTCCAAAGCCAGCATGGTAGTCATGATCTTGGTGATACTTGCCGGATAGCGCTTTGTATGAGAATTCTTTTCATACAAGATCGTTCCCGTATTGACCTCCATAACAATGGCACTTTCCGCTCCGACAGTAATACCGGATGGCCAGGAAACCTCCGCCTTCACTTCCTTTGTTGTCAGCCCAAATACCATCCCTGCACACAACAGGATGGTCATGACCAAACAACCTGTTTTCTTAAAAGAAAAACCTTTTCTCTGCTTGTTTTTTCTCATTGTAGATTATCCTCTGTCTTCATACTTTTCACAAACACACACTCCATAACAGTATAAAGCAACCGCACGCAACTTGCAATGTGTCTATTGTTTTTTAGGATTTACTTTTTCTTCTATTATGGTTAAAATGTGTATAGTTATTTCACAAAACAGCGAAGACTGTCAGATTTCTTCTTCTGAAGATTTCTTGATACGTCTGAGCATCCGACTACCCAATATCTTCGAAAGGAAATCACAGCATGCGACTTAGAAATATACCTGGGGCCCGCGAAACCATCGCAGAAAACCCATACACTATTTTAGAGGAAAATCCACAAAAAGGAAACTGGGCCAACATCTTTGGCAATGACAACCCAATTCATATCGAGGTTGGCATGGGCAAGGGACAGTTTATCATGGCTCTTGCAAAGGAGAATCCGGATATCAACTATATCGGCATCGAAAAGTACTCCAGCGTTCTGATCCGTGGTCTGGAGAAGCTGGAGGAAGAACCACTTCCTAATATTCGCTTCATCCGCATGGATGCGGAAAATCTTACCGATATGTTCGCTCCATCAGAAGTATCCCAGATCTATCTGAACTTCTCCGATCCATGGCCAAAGGACAGACACGCAAAACGCCGTCTTACCTCACAGACTTTCCTGGCTCGCTACGACGAGATCTTAAAGTCCAAGGGGCACATCGAGTTCAAGACAGACAACAAGGATCTGTTCCAGTTTTCCCTGGAGCAGGTAGAACCAGCCGGCTGGCACTTAGACGCCCACACCTGGGACCTGCACAACGATCCCGTATTAAACGAAGGCAATATTATGACCGAGTACGAGGAGAAGTTCTCCTCTATGGGGAATCCAATCTGTAAGATGGTGATTTCCCGATAATTTCACCTATACATCCAAACAAAGAAGCCGTTGCATAATAACATTCTCGTCCCTTCGCCGGGAAAAAATTAGCTCTTACAAACCTTAGAACGGTTTGCGCGAGGTAATTTTTCTCCCTGCTTCGGGGATAATGGTTATCAAGCAACGGCTCATTTTAATTATTTGAATTCATTTTAATATATTTGAATTTGAATTAAGTAATCGGCTTATTCCTTGTAGGTCGTCGGATACTCAACTTCTCCTGTCAGTTCGGAGGCATCTTCGATAATTCCGAGGTCGAGCAATGCCTGAATCGTATGTACACAGCTTCCGTAAATATCAAATCCCACATCGACCCGATATCCATTCTGAACATCTTCCACATATGCATAGGTCTGCTGATATGCAATGGAAGCGGCTTCTGACTCATCCTCTTCATAAAGGGCATCAATCAGCGACCACAGTTCGACTGGTTCTTCCTTAGACATATCCCAAAGATTCAGATGGGCACTTGTATAATCAACAGAGAACCACTCGTTATCTTCATTGATAGAATCTCCAAAGTAGCCGCTGTGATTATTTTCAGCAATATCCTTTAAAATGGCATTGTACAACACCTGTACCTCTTCCTGTCCAACCTCAACCTGGGATTCCCCAATAGCATCATATTTGTAGAGTACACCACCGGTAAGCTCCACGTCCTCATAGTTAACCACCATCCAGGATTTCACATAGCTGTTGGTCTCCATCTGCAGGGCTCGAATCTGTGCCGCAGGACTGGCCGCATCAGACATATAGTTTACATCTGCAGGGATGTTGTAGGCGCGCTTAAAGGTGCTTCCGTCCGCCATAATATATTCAAAACGAACGTATCCCGTGTAATAATGCTGTGCGTCGTCATCCATCGGTGTGCCATTGTCAATCCACGTATAATCATCCGGTACATACCGTTGTTCATATGCCTCATACTCTTCTTTTGCTTCGATAATGCCCTTATGGGCATTGTAAATGCGTTCCATTTCCTCTGGCTCTGTCACCAGCATCTCATGGTCGGCATAGACTACGATACCTTTTACTTCGGCAAGATCCGGCTGACGTTTTTCCACACCAAAAGCATCTGTTTCCACAAGGCCGGTTACCACGATCATTGCAACAATGCAGATGCCCCACTCCAGGAAACGAATCTTCTTGAAGATCTTAAACTTCTTGTTGATAGCCATCTCCAACAGAAAGAACACGATCCAGGATGCGATTACCAACATCACAGCAAAGATAAACACATAGTATCTGGAACCGGAGAAAAATACAGAGGTAAACCAGTGGGACAGCCCGATAGCGCCAACAATGGTCACCGCCCAGCGGGTCATTGGTTTTACAAACTTATGAGCGGTCATTTCTGCCGCACATTCCAAATGTCTGCGATTGTACAACCAGATGGATAACACAATCAAAATCACTGCAGGAATACAGTAAAGCCCAATCTGTAGCCCACCATGAACCGTGATATCCTGAATCACGTAATTGTCCATGGTACAATCAAACCCGATCGTATCTTCCAATGACAGGTATACCAGTGGAGACAGCCAAATAGCCGGAATCCCTTCCTGTCCGCCCATGTTTTGCACAGACCCAAGACCGTACCCAATGATGCTGGCCAGAGAAATGATCAGGTTCGCAAATACCGCATATACCACCTGGAAGAAAAAGTAAAATGCAAATCCAGGAAATACATGTCCGGTGAGCATGCAGCAAAATACCGCTGTGGAATAGAAGAAAAAGCTAAGACCGATAACAAATATCAGCCAGATAGCCAGATACGAAATACCCGGCGTTCCTGTTGCCACACATACTGCTGCTGTCATCAGGAAAATCACAACCTGTGGCACGAGCAAGAATAACAGACCGCTGATATAATTGGTCACAAACATTTCCGTACGTGTTACCGGAAAGGCATGCATCATATTGCAGCTTCTGGACATGTACAGATAGGAAAATACAGCCACCGCCGCCATAATAGAAAAAATTGCGATCACCACTGGCAGCAGATTCAGATTCAGCACCTGCAGCATAGACGAAAGCTTGTCCGCCTTCACAAAAGCCTCATTGCTCAGATCTGCATTCACATATCGCACATTATTGTACACCGCCACCGGCATCATAAAGACCAGAATTGCCAGATACAGCGCCCAAATTGGCCAGAATCGGGTCAAATTTTTTCGAAAAATCGTTGGATTTATCTTAAAAGAGGATGTCTTTAACGTCATAGTTCACACCTCCCATTTCATAAATAAAGATTTCTTCCAGGGTCAATGGCAGCACATCGATCAACAGTGGATTCTGGGATGCGAGCATCTGCTTTGCAATCTGAGCATCACCCCGCACGATCAAGGTCTGTACCCGTCCTGTCTGAATCTTGTGAAGCACATCCAGTTCCTTTGGAATCACCACGTCATCCTGGGCAAACGCCACCTGAAGCTTGCTGATACTGCCCTGAAGATCCGATAAGGAACGTTCGATCATCACTTTTCCCTCATGCATGATGCCAACGTGATCACACACATCTTCCAGCTCGCGTAAGTTATGGGAAGACACCAGCACGGTAGTTCCCTTGTCTGCCACTTCCGCCAGCACAATGCTCCATATCTGGCGGCGCATTACCGGATCCAGCCCATCCACCGGTTCATCCAGAACCAGAAGTTCCGGCATGGTACAGATCGACAACCAGAAGGCCACTTGCTTCTGCATACCCTTGGAAAGGTGTCGGATACTGCGGTTCACATTAATGGTCGGAAAATATTCTGTTAACTGGTCAAATAAAGCACTGTTGAAATTCGGATACAGCCCCTGATAAAACTTTTTCATATCCTTGGTGTTCGCCTGCAGATAGTAGAAAAAATCATCTGGAATGTAGGCAAACTTGGCTTTAGCAGCAGGATTTTCCAAAACAGGTTCTCCATCAATCAGAACCTCACCTGCATCTGGACGATAAATGCCTGTAATATGGCGGATAATCGTAGACTTACCAGCCCCATTTGGTCCAACCAGCCCATATACCGAGCCCTTTTTCACATGCAGGGTGGCTTCATCCAACGCCTTAAATCCATCAAATGTCTTGGTTATCTTGTTGGCTTGAATCATTCTGCATTCCCCCCTTTATCAATCATCATCTGCGGTTTCTGCTGTTCCTCTATCTGGACAAGCTTATCCTTAAGCTCTGCCATCGGAACCTTCAGATACAACAGTTCCTGTGCCGTTTCCTCAAAGGTTTTTAACAATTCCCGCTGTCTGACCATCGCCCCCTCTGGAAGCGGGGACACAAAGGTTCCTTTCCCCGACAGGGAATACACATAACCTTCTATTTCCAGCTCCCGGTAAGCACGCTGAATGGTATTTGGATTGATCGCCAGACTGGCGGCCAGATCACGGACAGACGGCAGCTTTTCATCCGGTTTCATCACCTGACTCACGATCAATTGCCGGATATTCTCCATGATCTGCTGATAATATGGACGAGAATCCCGGTAATTCAACTGAATCATACAAAAACCCCCTTTCAAGTGTATTAATTGTATTGATACACTCAGTATACTCTGTCGTAAACTGTAATACAATAAAAATTCTATTAAATAACGATTGTGAAATTGTTAAATACCTTTTGTTTTTTCCAGATGACTGTTAATATCTGTATTTTCTACTACCCAACTACCACATTTTCTTACAAAATAATATAATAAGACCTGCCAGTTCACCCTGACAGGCCTTATGCGAAATATTCTATTATACACATTCACAGATTTCGGTCATCCACAGGCCATGCAGATTACAATAGGCATAGGCTGCAACCGGATTATCTGCACAGAGGGAAAATGCAGCGCTTGGAGAATCACCCGGCATAAGCCATTTGAACTGTCCGCCTTCTTCTGTCTGCAAAAAAATCCACTGTATATAGTGTTCCGGAACCATTGGATGTGGCAGCGCGCCCACCTCCACACAGATTACACCATTGTCAATGGTGATCACCGGTTTATGCACTTCTATGTTGGCATTTACAGAATTTGGACAGAGCATCTCCATTTTTCGTCCACAACAGCACATGGGAACACCTGCATCGCGCATCATCGTTACAATATTTCCACAGCAGCAGCATCTGTAGAATTTTAGTTTTCGCATAGGAAAATCCTCCTAATTGTCATCGTTTTATCTTATTAGGAGGATTTCTATTTTATGATACTATTTTATGACACTATTTTGTTTTATATGATGTTGATTCATAGACTTCATGCACTGTATTTCAGAATCAGAAGCAGTAATATAGATGTTATTCTATATCACACTACTTCAGTTCCATCTTCACCTCAATGGTTGTCTCATCCGCTTTGACAGAAGCATAACTTCCGCAGATCACTGGCATCATCGGTGGAATATGTCCGATATCTGCATCCATAATGATTGGCACATTGTATTTGTCCAAAATACCTGTTACGGCGTTATACTGATCCATGCCCATCAGTTCTTCTCCGTGGAAATATGGGCGACCAAAGATAAATCCCTTGGTATATTTGAACCATCCGGCGTGATCCAACTGCCACAGTGCGCGGCGAATCCCCAGCATGTTCAGATCACAGGCTTCCATGAACCAGATGATACCATCTTCTTTATACTTGTCTACAAAGTTAGCCACGTTATCGTAGTTTGTGCCGACAAGTGCTGCAAGAATGTCCATACAGCCACCAATCAGTCGACCCTGCATCTCCACAGATTTGCCGCAAATTTTTTTTGTTTTTGTACGCATGGCGGATACATCTTCTGCAACAAATGCGTCTTTTGCCTCATGCGATGCCTCTGTTGTAACCACACGGTTTAAATGTGGCGCATGAATCTTTAGCACTCTTGGCTCTGTTACATTATAAGGTTCCAACGGATGTTCCTTATCCTTTAAGGATTCCTTTTCCCATTTGTCATAGCCTTTTAACACAAGATTTTTTCCATGCAGCACATCCAACGCATCCTGCAGGGATGGGTGCCATGGTTCTTGTCCAAAAGCTGGCGCATTTGGGCCATAGATAGATGCGGTGTCACACAGCGTAGTCAGCAAAAAGGTAAAGTTGGTATTGTCCGAATATCCCATATACCATTTTGGCCTTGCTGTCTTGATCTTTTCAAAGTCTACGCAATCAATGGTGTGGCTCATCAATTCGCCGCCGCCACAGGAAATCAGCACATCATTGCTGTCAGAACAGTAATACTCTGTCAGCTCCTGCCCACATTTCTCTGGCGTGTTGCTGATACCAATACCACAGCCTTCATAGCAGTTTGGTCCCAGTTCCAGTTTGTAACCCTTTTTCTTTAATTTCTTCTGCGCATTATCGAAGGCGGATTTGTATGGTTCAATGCTTGCCCCAAAAGATGGGGCAACAAAACCGATCGTTCCATTTTGTCTTAAAAACTCAGGATATCTCATCTTTTTACTTCCTTTTTCATGATATTTTTTGAAAAGCATGTTAAAAGTTACTTTTTAACATTTTAACATGCTTTTCTTATTTTCACTTTCTCGTAAAAGCATGTTGGAAATCGCTTTTTGGCTTTTCAACATGCTTTTCTTATTTTCGCTTTCTTGCATGAGCATGCTAGAAATCTTTTTTTAGCTTTTTAACATGCTTTTCTTATTTTCACTTTCTCGTAAAAGCATGTTGGAAATCGCTTTTTGGCTTTTCAACATGCTTTTCTTATTTTCGCTTTCTT
>JAFUPY010000106.1 GCA_017472565.1 Eubacterium sp. | reverse complement strand
GAGGTGTCCTTAAGTAAAAAAAGTGAACCCTTATACTTTGAAAAAATATAGAAAAAAAGGAGATTATATTATGAAACTCAAAAAGAGAGTATTATCAGCACTTATGTGCGTATGTCTGGTAATCTGTCTGTTCACAGGAACAGCAATGGCGGATACAACACCAACAGGCAGTATCACTGTTCAGGATCAATCTGGAACAAATGCTACTGTAGCTGGAAAAACATTAAATTTATTCAAGATTTTTGATGCAACAACAGATGGAGAAAATATTTCCTATGATTGGATTGAAAAAGATGGAGTAAAACTTTACTATACATTTTTCTTTGGAGAAAATGGTGTTACAGGAAAAACATCTGGTACGATTCATGATGTTGTCGATTATATCAACGGCATAAAAGATGATTCCTTTGCTTTCTCTCAGATGGCAGCAAAATTACATGAGTATATCCATGATGAAAACATTGGATATACACAGTCAGCGGTTGTGCCAAAAAGTGAGACATCCTGTACATTTTCAGCTTTAGCACTCGGTTATTATCTGATTTATGATGCAACAGAAATTCCAGATGATAGTCCAGCAGTTCGTTCTGCGGCAATGTTAGCTCATCCAGGTGAAAACAAGGTAATTAGTTTGAAAGCGGATCGTCCTCATATCGTAAAATATGTTGATTACAGTGGAATCGCATATGATGAAGAAAATACAGATAAAGCAGATTGGAAATTGGGAACAACCGCTTCTATAGGAGATGTTGTTACATTTAAAATTGTTACTGCTATCCCTAATCATGACCTTTATGGTGATAGCTATCTCTTTGAAATCACTGATGAAATGTCAAACAACCTAGAGTTAATAGAAGAATCATTTAATGTAATTGTTACAGAGCCAGCTACAGTTGATGAAGAAATTGAAGCTGAAAAGGTTTTAGACTACTCAATTATAACAAATAGCGCTAACTTAGCGGATGATGTTGACTTTAAAATTACTTTGAAGAATATTACTGAATTGCAGCAAGATACCGTTGTTGAAATCATTTATCAGGCAAAAGTACTGAATACGGCAGAGTTTAAAAATCTTAATACAGCAATCCTTACATATAGCAATGATCCTCATTCTGTAGATAACCCAGAAACCCCAGATGTGGATGAACGTTCTACTGGTAGTGTAGAAGCTAGTGTAAATGTTTTGTTATGGCAGTTTACACTTACAAAGTATATGGAAGATGCGAATGGAACACCTTCCTTTATTCGTCTTGGTGAAGCTGAATTTGAAGTTTATAGTATAGATAATCTTGATGAGCC
Organism: Eubacterium sp.; assembly: GCA_017472565.1. GTDB lineage: Bacteria > Bacillota > Clostridia > Lachnospirales > Lachnospiraceae > Brotonthovivens. The sequence goes on along the minus strand of JAFUPY010000106.1, from coordinate 7,609 downwards.
TTTGACATTCACAGTTGATACTGAAGAAAAGGGCTATGCAAAATATATCTATGATCCTGAAGGTGAAACAAGAACGCTTAAAACAATTAATACAGGTGACGGAACAACAGACATCGGCTACACAGATGGTGGCTCTCTCGGACAGATTTTAATTTTCGGTCTTGGCGAAGGAACGTATGTGATTCGTGAAACAAAAGCTCCAGATGGCTACCAGATTGCAAAAGGTGATTTTGAATTTACAGTAACAGATACCATAGGACCAGCAGGTGCGATTTCCAATGCGACGATTACAGAAGCTACTCGCACAGAGACACCAGGTCAGTTTACACGTGTAATGATTCAGGAAGCAGCTCAGAAATACTACATCGGTATCACTAACGCCCCAGGTTCCGCCCTTCCAGAAACAGGTGGCATGGGTACAACTTTATTCATGGTACTTGGTGTTGTAATCATGGCTGGTGCAGTGAGCATCTTACTTGTTAGAAGAAGATCCCGCGCAGTTTAATCTCTAAAAAGAGATTCTTTTATACCTGAGGTGGCCGATTCGTCGGCCCCCAGGAATCTGGATTGAAAGGAGGGGCATCCCGTGAAAAAACATCTTACGACGATCATAGTGGTTATCATTTTTATTTGCGGGTTGTCCCTCTTTTTGTATCCTACCCTGAGCAACGTGTACAATGAACATTTGAACAATAAGTTGATTGGGGATTATGAGGCGGCCACAGGAAATATTTCTCCGGAAGTGTATGCTGAGGAAAAAGAGGCTGCCCGTCTTTACAATGAAAATAGAAACAATCCAGAGCTGCTTGAAGAACTTGGTCTGACGTATGAAACGGTGTTGAACACAGGAAACAATGGTATCATGGGATATATTGAGATTCCGAAAATCAGTGTTTCTCTGGTGATTTATCACACCACGGATGAGGACAACCTGCAAAATGGTATCGGTCATATGGAGGAATCATCTCTGCCGATTGGTGGGGAGAGTACCCACTGTGTGTTGGCGGGGCATACCGGACTTCCGTCTGCAAAACTGCTGACCAACATTGACCATTTGGATATTGGTGATAAATTTTACATTCATGTGTTAGACGAGGTTCTTGAATATCAGATTGACGACATCAAGGTGGTGGAGCCGCACGAAGTGGAGCATCTTAGTGTTGTCAGCGGCAAGGACTATGTGACCCTTGTGACCTGCACGCCTTACGGTGTGAATTCCCACCGTTTGCTGGTGCGTGGATTGCGGGTGGACGAAAATCAGCCGATTGATCCTGACAATATGATCATCCAAAACGAAGCGGAAACCATTGAGGCAAAATATTTGCTGACGGTTTCGTTGATTGGATTGGCGATTGTGGTGGTAGCTGTTTATCTGCTGATCTCAGCGAAAAACAGACGCCAGTCAAAGCACAAAGAGTAATGATTATAGGAAGGTAAAAGTAAGTGTTTTTCAAGAAAAAATTTCTGCAGACAATGAGTGCTCTGCTGATATTGATATTTGCATGTTCTTTTTCCTGCGCGGCGGACAGCCCAACAGCTAGTCTGACGGTGGTGTTGGAAGATGCAGCAGGCGAAGCTCTTGATGATATCAGTGTATCCATCTGTCAGATTGCAGAACGGAACAATGCAGATTATTATCCAACGCCTGCATTTGAGAGTTCCGGTATTTCCATTGCCGGCATCATCAATCATCCATCTTCAGATGTGGCGAAGGACATTTTGAAATATATGCAGACCAATGAGGTGGATTGCCAGAGTGCAGTCTCAGTGAATGGACAGGCTCTGTTTTCCGGTTTGGATACCGGCATTTGGCTCGTTTTCTGTGAACCGGACCAGGCGTACAGTTTTCAACCATTTATCGTGTTCCTGCCACAGGTTATCAACAATGAGGCTTGCTATGACGTGACTTCTGCACCAAAAACGGATCTGGTGATTCCGGATACCAGAAGTATCTACGTGGTAAAGCAGTGGGATGACAATCAGGACGCTGCGGGCAAACGGCCGGATGTCATCACGGTAAATGTGCTGCAGGATGGTGTAATTATAGATGAGGCAGAGTTGACCGCGGCCAATGGCTGGGCCTATACCTTTGCAGAACTTCCGGAGGAAGGTGTTTATTCTGTAGAAGAAGTTGGAGTGGAGCACTATACCGCTACATACAACGGAGATGCGGAAAATGGATTTGTGATTACCAATTCTTATACAGCGACAGATGGGAAATTACCGCAGACAGGTCAGCTCTGGTGGCCAATCTTGCTGTTGACCGTTGCCGGCGCGGCGTTTATCGCATTGGGAATTGTAGAAGTGAAGGGTAGAAAAAATGGAAAAACGTCGGCGTAAAAGGGGCATTTTGTTTCTGGTTCTGGGAATTGTGCTGATTTCGCTTGCTGGCGGCTGGTATCTTGTCAATCTGCGGGAGGATAAGAGTGCAGGGCAGCAGGCGGAGGCTTTGTTGGATGAAGTCAATGAACAGCTGCGCCAACAGCAGCAGAATTCTGAGCAGGCGGAGGATACAGACCCAGCGCTTGTAGTAGCAGAGGAAGCTTTTTGTGGGAAGATCCTGATTGGCAAGCTTGGGGTGGAGTTGCCGGTTTATCAGGACTGGACCTATGAAAAATTGAAAAAATCTCCTTGTCGCTATGCAGGAAGCGTCCTTACGGATGATATGATCATTGCGGCTCACAATTACAAGAGTCATTTTGGAAATCTGAAAGAGCTGGAGGTAAATGACAGCATTATTTTTGTGGATGCAAAAGGAACGGCCCACAACTATGTGGTAAAAGCAATCACCACGCTGGATGGAACCGCTGTGGAAGATATGGTTTCCGGAGAATGGGACTTTACCCTTTTTACCTGTACCAGGGGTGGTGAGCAGCGTGTGACCGTTCGCTGCGACAGAGCGATAGGAGAAGTTATTCGATAAAAGTGTTGGATAAAAAGCAAATACCCCATCCGTTTCCGGATGGGGCGTATCGATGTGATAACAAAATGCTTAGAATGCTGTACGGGCGACCAAACCCGTACTAGAATAGATAATAGCAGTTTTTAGTTTGCAAATCAAGGGTTTTTCACCAAAAAGTGACAATTATTTAGTTTTTTCGTAATATTTGTATGCTACACTGTCCCTAGCAAGCTCACCTGAGCAAATGGGTTTAGATTATGTAATGTTAAGGAGAATAGAAAAATGAGTGAACAGGAAAGAAAAGAACAAGTGATTTTGACGCTTACGTTTGATGATGACGAAGAAGTGGATTGCGTTGCGCTTGGTATTTTCAACGTGGATGGGCAGGATTACATTGCGTTGTTGCCAAAGGATGAAAGCATGGCGGAGGAGGTTTACCTTTATCGCTATGATGAGGATGAGGAGGGCAATTCTATTTTAGGGGACATTGAAGTGGATTCTGAATTCAATGCGGTGTCTGCAGCTTTTGATGAAATCATGGATAAGTTGGACAAATAAAACAGCGAGAGTTTCGCATACAAGAAAATAAAGGCGTATCCTTTTATATCTCCAAAATGAGAGTGAGAGGATGCGCCTTTTTTGCATCTAGTCGCCGGTCATTTTAACCGTGCTTGTATTTGTGTTTACATGCTTCTTGTTTTGGCAGCCACGCAGATACCTAATGCACCACCGGCAGCAATCATGACCAGATACCAGGGGAGGATAACATTGCTATCGCTGGTGTCTGGAGATGAGATTTGTCCTTCAATCTGTGTGACTGGCTCTCTGGAAGGGGTTGAATCTGTTGGGGTATTTGGGATAACGGGAGTTTCTGGAATCACTGGCTCATCGGGTTCTTCCACAATAACATCTTCTGTTATCACTGTGGCTTTTGCATGAACGGGAAGGCTGCTGTCATCATAACCAATCATAGACTGTGAGTTTTCCCGGTTATCGGCAGCGTCAAAAAGGAACACGCCGGAAATCTGCTGATAGCCGTTAATTTCCAGTCGAATGTGGTTCAGCTCTTCCGCGGTCAGATTGCTAAGGGAAATGGTATATTTGTTCTGCCCTGGAATCATCTGCAGATTGCGGTTTTTGTCCCCGGAAAGAAGGGACAGTACCATATGGGAGGCTTCTGTTATGGTGGCATCAACTTTGGTCATTACGGTCACGGTATATTTCTGTTCGGTGTCTGCAGTATCCATCCACTGTTTCTGAATGGCCACATCGGCAACGGTAATCGTGGTGTCGCTCACCGCCGTCTGTTCTGCTTTCACACCTTCCAGGTGCATCAGATATTCGTGAAGCATTTGGATATTATTTTCGGTGGTTTCTCTGTCATCTTCCAGACAGTTTACATAGGCATCGGAAACATATACCACTTTCTCCGCCAGGTCGCTTTCGGTGTAAGGACGGGTATAGGAATAAGCACCTCTGTTTACAATGTCATCGGCGTTTGCCACACACCAGATGGTGTATTGTGTGGCAGTGATGGCTTCCGCGCCGGTCAGTCCAGAGATCTTGGCGGCCTCTGGTTTTTCGGCATCTATCCAGGCGTTCACCGCAGCTTCAATCTGACGCATGTCTTTGATATAAGGAAATGAGGACAGCATAATTGCGCGAAGATGGTTGGCGGTGGCTTCGTCAAAGTAGGTAGAGTCCGCCAGGTTGATTCGGCGGTATACGTATCCGTCCCGGGCGCTGACGCAGGCATCGGTACAATAAACAGGAATGGACGCATAAGCGCCGCTGCCTCCTGCGGTCAGTTTGGTTGTATTGATCATGTTGTAGATCTGCTGGGAGGTAATCCAGTATTCCATTTCGCCTGTATCAAGATTGCGAATTCCCATGCTGCCCATATGCGGAGAAGCGTATAGATAAGGAGCGTTGGCGTCGTAGTCGTAGTCCACCCTGGCGTAGTTGATCACGTAGGAATCCGTGGAATTATAGGCTGGCTCTTTTGTGTTTTCTGCCATAGCGATGATTGGTGTTGTCAAAGTCATGGTCAGTGCTAGAAAAATCGTAAGAAGTTGTTTCATTTTCTTTTTCATAGATTCCAAACCTTTCTTTTTGCAGTCCTATTTTACATAGCCGGAATCGATGATTTTGTTGTATCCTGTCAACTCCCAGGATATATTCTGTTTTATGCCAGTGGGGGTACAATCTTCCATCTGGTATACGCTCCGCGAGGATTGAATTCATAGGAAAGATTGTGCTTTTGCACGTTGATTTGACGGTGTATTTCCGGCAAATAAAAAAAGGGAACAGCCGGTGCTGTTCCCTAATCGTCGCAAACCCTTGATATTGCGGTTTTTCTCTTATCCAAAGTAACGTTTTAATAAGCCTTCAAGCGCTTTTCCATGGCGCGCCTCATCCCTAGCCATTTCATGCACGGTGTCATGGATTGCGTCTAAGTTCTGTTCTTTTGCACGTTTTGCAAGGTCAACTTTTCCTTCTGTTGCGCCGTATTCAGCAGCTACACGAAGTTCCAGGTTTTTCTTTGTGCTGTCTGTAACAACTTCGCCAAGGAGTTCAGCGAATTTTGCAGCGTGTTCTGCTTCTTCCCAAGCTGCTTTTTCCCAATACAAACCGATTTCTGGATAACCTTCTCTATGTGCTACGCGAGACATTGCCAGGTACATACCTACCTCTGTACATTCGCCTTCAAAGTTTGCTCTTAAATCTGCGATGATATCTTCGCTAACGCCTTTTGCTACGCCTACTACATGTTCTGCAGCCCAAACTTTTTCATCAGCCTGTTCTTTGAATTTTTCTGCTGGAACGTGGCATACTGGGCATTCAGCCGGTGCGCTTTCTCCTTCGTGAACATATCCGCATACTGTACATACAAATTTTTTCATAATCATATTTCCTTTCTTTTATAAAATATTGTGGCTTTATTTTTTTATAAAATCAGTTGTGGCAACTGGTTTTGTCGGCGATTTAATGTGTTTTCAGACAGTCTGGACAATCGCCATAAAAATGTGTTACATGTCCATCAATCCGGCCAGGGAATCCTTCCGCGGCAACGTCATCGATAAAGTTGATACTCTTCATTTCCAAGTCTATGATACGCCCACAGTTCTTGCAGAAGAAGTGGTTGTGAGGCTTGGCGTTTCCATCAAAGTGGTCGGGACCAGTTCCGTTGGAAATCTTTTGTATCTCGCCCAGCTCAGCTAAAAGTGCCAGGTTGCGATATACAGTTCCAAGGCTTAGATTCGGCATTTCCTCACGTAGATGACTGTAAATAAACTCTGCGGTGGGGTGGTCTGTGCGGCCAGAAAGAAATTCTTTAATAGAGTCTCTCTGCTTACTTCGCTTGATCATATGCCCTCTCTTTCTGTTGCTAAGTTAATAATGATAACTGTTACTGTTATTATATTCAGACAATAAATGTTTGTCAACATTTTTTGAGAAACTTTTTTGAAAATTCCAAAGAAAATATGTCGACAAAGTTTTAGCAACAAAAACACCGAACAGGCATACACTAATATGAAAGGTTTTTTGAGGAAACCGCTACAAAAAGATTCTTTTGGAGGAAGTATGTCCAATTACAGACGTTTTATTACTTATTTGTTTTTATACGAAGCTGGAGAAAAACGAAGTCAGTGCGGATATGCCCGGGTGGAGCAAAAACAAAATCAGGGAAAGATTGACTTTTACATAAAAGGATGTGGGATGGACACAGGGGAACTGGTGCCCTGTTTCTATGCTCAGGGCGGACAGGTGCAGATTCCTATTGGCAGGATTGTGGTGAAAAATAGTAATGCAGAAAGTGGGTTTCGATTTGAATGTCAGCGAATGGGAAATACCCGCCATTGCTTTTCGGAGATGAGTGGGCTGGTGATTCCGCTGTCCGACAATCGACTGATTCTTAGTCAGTGGACGGATGAGCCCTATCAGTTTCCAAAGCGTCCAATGGAAGCCGTCAGTGACAGCATCTATATGGGAGATGGGCAGATGGAAAGTGGTGTGACTGCTGCAGAAGCGATGTTTGACGAAGCGAATCTTCAACAACCGACAAATAGGATCCCAACGAATTTGACGAATGAGGCACGAAACGCAGTGCCTTTAGACATGGCGCCGCCGACAAGATTTGATGTGGAGATGGAACCGGAGGCAGAACGCAGGGTAGATACCGGTGTTGCGGATCGGCTGAATGGAGAAGCCAGAGCAGAATTGAATGTGGAGCCAGCCATGCAGAATCCAGTGAACCCAACAATACAAAATACAGTGAATCTAACGACATCAAATACGGTGAATCCAACAGTGCCGACATTATCAGAAACTATGCAGGCACCAATTGCCACCCCTCCTCACCAGGCCACTTCCCCGGCGCAGAATCTGGAAATGCAGCTTCGTTCTCTTCGCCCGAAGTATTATCCATTTCAGGGTGATCTGTCTACCTGGGCAACCCAGGCACAGCTGCGGGAAATCAAGCTGCTGCCACGGGATTATTGGAAGCTTGCCAACAACAGTTTTGTCTTGCGGGGATATTTTAATTATGGAAATGTTTTGATTGGCTATATGGATTCGGAGAAAAGTTTTTTCCTGGGCATACCAGGCATTTTTCAAAAACAGGAGAAAGTGATTGCCAGCCTGTTTGGGTTTACCAGATTCCGGGGACAGAACTCGGTGGAAAGTCGTCCGGGCGATTTTGGATAT
>JAFUPY010000105.1 GCA_017472565.1 Eubacterium sp. | reverse complement strand
GGACAAATAGATTAAGAGTCTACTGCTCTACCAACTGAGCTAAAGGCGCATATGAAATTGTTGCGTCGATTTAACGCAAAAATTATTATATAACAAGTTTTTTCATAATGCAAGAAAAATTTTTATTTTCTTTTGACATGCTTTTTTCTGCATAGATTTTCCAAAAGGATTTCCATTTTCCTAAGAAGAATACTTGAAAACACCATATTTTTTCGCAATAATTGTGATAAGAAAAAAAGATTGGAGAACTTACCATGAAAAGAACGATTATTGCCTGCGCCATGTTGGAGGATGAGATCAACGCTGTTTATAAAAAACTGGAATGTGACTATCCTATCGTCTGGCTGGATCGTGGCTATCACAATACGCCAGAAAAATTAAGAGCAAAGCTTCAGGAAACCATCAACGAGCTTCAAGATCAGGACGAACTTCTCCTTTGCTTCGGTCTGTGCGGCAATGGTACCGCCGGTATTTCCAGCGAAAAGAGCCGTCTCATCCTGCCAAAATTTGATGACTGTCTGAATATGCTTCTTTGTGACGGCAACCGCAGCTGTCGCGGTCTAGTGCAGTCAGGAACCATGTATCTGACCCATGGATGGACCAAAGATACGGAGGGCATTTTGCAGCAGTACGATGAGCTGCTGGAAGAATATGATGAAGAGACCCGTGATGACATTCTGGAAATGATGTATGCCCACTACAACAGCGTCACTGTCGTTGACACTGGCTGCTATCCAATGGAAGAAACCATGGAATATGCGAAAAAGACCTGTGAACTGATGGACTTCGAATTGAAGACCACCCCAGGTTATGTGGTTATGATCGAAAAGCTGTTTTCCGGCGACTGGGACAACAATTTCCTTATTATGGAGCCAGGCGAAGCCGTCGCTGAAGAAGGTTTTGAATTCTAACAAGATTATATATGATATTTTTTCCTCGAATGCCTTGAAAAATGAATAGAAAAACTGTAAAGTTAGAATGATGAGTATAAAACCAATTAATGGAGGGAACAAAATGTTTAAAGCATTAATCGAAAAATTAAAAGCAGATCCAAAGAAGATCGTATTCACAGAAGGTACCGATCCACGTATCTTAGAAGCATCTGCACGTTTACTTACAAGCAACTTTTTAACACCAGTTCTCATTGGTAACGTTGACGACGTAAAAGCTGCTGCAAATGCTGCCGGATACAACATCAATGGCGCAATTATTGTTGATCCAGCAGATTACGATGAAATGGATGCTATGGTAGAAACAATGGTAGAACTTCGTAAAGGCAAAATGACACCAGATCAGTGCCGCGAAGCATTATCCAAAGGTAACTACTTTGGAACCATGTTAGTAAAAATGGGCAAGGCTGACTGCTTATTAGGTGGCGCAACATACTCCACAGCAGACACCGTTAGACCAGCCCTTCAGTTGATCAAAACAAAACCAGGCAACAAGATTGTTTCTTCCTGCTTCATCCTCGTTCGTGAAGGTGTAACAGGCGGTAACGAACTCCTTGCAATGGGTGACTGCGCGATCAACATCAAACCAACCGAAGACGAATTAGTAGAAATCGGTATCGAAGTTGCGAAATGCGCACAAACATTCGGCATCGATCCAAAAGTAGCATACCTTAGCTACTCCACATTAGGATCCGGTAAAGGGGAAGACGTAGACAAAGTTCGCAACGCTTGTGCAAAAGCAAAAGAACTCGCTCCAGACCTTGCTATCGATGGCGAATTACAGTTCGACGCAGCGGTATCTCCAACAGTAGCAAAAACAAAATGTCCAGAATCCAAAGTTGCTGGACAGGCTAACACATTCATCTTCCCAGATATCAACGCTGGTAACATCGGTTACAAGATCGCTCAGCGTCTTGGTGGATTTGCAGCATACGGCCCAATCCTTTGCGGTCTGAATGCTCCAATCAACGATCTTTCCCGTGGATGTGACGCAGAAGAAGTTTACTCCATGGCAATCATCACAGCAGCATTAGCATAAGAAAAACGTTATATAAAAATACTAGCGGGGGCATTATTGCTCCCGCTAGTTGCATTTACAGACAGATTTCAAACGCGCTTCCGCCTGAGAAATCTTCTTTCCTTACTTCAACGTCACGATCTGATCCAAAATCGCCGGATCCTTTATCTTCGTATCCTCAGCCAACATAAGCACCTTTGTCAAAATCTGTGCTGACATTGGATCTTCATCCAGGAATGGCAGATACACCTTGCCACGTTTTCCACTCCATACGTCGAAAAAAAGGTGCTGGAGCATACTCCAACACCTTGCGTTTGTTTTCCCAAATATTTTATTCTCTTACAGATTCAACATATTCAACAATATCTTTGATGGATTTGAATTCAGTTGCTACTTCATCTGGAATCTCGATGCCATATTCATCTTCGATAGACATGATGATTTCCACTGCGTCAAGAGAATCTGCTTCTAAGTCGTCTGTCAGTACAGTATCCATTGTGATTACTGTTGATTCGTCTAACGCTAACTGATCAATAATAATTTCTTTAATTCTTTCAAATGTCATGTTAAAATCCTCCACAAATCATTATTACTTATCGCCCTAAGCGTATCGTATAAATTCGGATAAAAGTAACTGCACGCTTCGCTTGCCCTTACCTTCCTGCCCATACGATATATTTACACCATTTAAGATTGTTTTTCAACTGTTTCTTGCACTATTTTCTCATTTTTTATCGTTCTTTGTATGTGTTTGTTTTTTACCAGCTTACTTCCCACAACTGCTGCCAGGAAAATCCAGATAAACATCTTCACTGGGAAGCAGATAAACAGAAGCATGGTTACAGCCAATGGCTTCTTCATCATGTTGCCAAGAAGAGACGCGGTAACAATCGCCGCTGCGAACACCACGTGCGCTCCGCCATCTGGAAATACAAGCATTGCCAGGCCATAACCCATGGTCACCCCTGCAAAAATCAGCGGAAAGAAATGTCCACCCTTCAAACCACACTGAATACAGATATTGGTAATGATGATTTTCAAAAAGGCAAATCCAATCAACGCGATTGGCAGATAGCCTAAGTAGTCCCCGATCAAAACGCCCATCTGATGTTCTCCTGAGAAAAGCACCGCCGGAACCAGACATGCCACAACACCTAAGAGTACACCGGCCACCGTTTCACGGGCAATGGCTGGAATCTTACCTGCAACCACATGGCAACCATGGTGTGTCATCTGATAAAACTTGGAAAGCACCCAGCCTGCTGCCACATAAACCGCGATCATAACAAAGTCCAACCCTCTTGGCGCTGCTGCCTCAAAGGATGGAAAACCGGACATCCCTGCGCCAAACACATGGGACAGCCCCATATAAGCGCCAGTGCCTGCTGCCAGAGCCACACCATACAGCAGAATCTTGGATGACTTGGTCATCTCCAACAGTTCCCCTTCTCTGCCGCCTTCTTTCACCGCAAACACACCAAACAGCGGAGAACCAAACAGCACACTTAAGGAAACCGCCATACCAATTTCCGAATATTCCTGCGAATTTTGCTTCGCAAATCGCAGATTTTCTCCTGCCCAGCAGCAAACCGCAACCATGATACCTGCCAATCCAGCTTCCGGACCCACGCTGCTGCCAATCATAAGCGGCAGAGCTGCCCCGATAATCAAAATCAGCATCTCCCGATACTCATAGGTTTTATTTTTCTTGACCTTACCCATGACCACATCCAGTTCCTCTGGGTAATCACCAAACTTTTTGCGGAACAGTCCAATGATCAGACCGCCCACACCACAAATCAGCAGCGGATACCATGGCACATCAAATCTGGCTGGAAGCCATTCCCACAAAAAATCGGTACCGCCAGAAACCAGTTTCAAAAATACATAGACAACCACTCCGGCAAAAGCTCCGATCAGGATACAAAACAAGATTAATGTACATTGATTCTTTGTCTTTGTTTTCATAATATACACCTCTAGAAAATATAGTACAGGAAAACCATGTTTTTTTACAATATAAAAGATACAAATTTTTCCAAATGTGCTAAACTAAAAGAACAATTTAATTTCAAAGTATGAAAAGGGATGTTCTTTCACCCATCCCTTGAGGAGAACCTTATGAAAAAACTTCGTATTTTAAAACAAATTCTGGTTCGCACACATACAAGCGAACTGATTGTGGGATTTTTTATCTTTATATTCATTGTGGGATTTGTGATTACCCTGGCAGAACCGGACATTCACACTTACCGAGATGCTCTGTGGTATTGTTACGCCTGCGTCACCACCATCGGATTTGGTGATGTGACCGTTTCCACCGCTGTCAGCAAGATTCTTTCCGTCATCCTGTCCATCTACGCAGCCTTCATCATTGCCATCGTTACTGGTGTGGTAGTCAACTTCTACAACCAGATCATCAAGCTGCGCCAGGAAGAAACACTAGCCGCTTTTCTGGACAAATTAGAGCATCTTCCAGAACTCTCCAAAGAAGAGTTGGTGGAGATGGCTGAAAAAGCAAAAAGATTTGAAAAATCATTAAAGAAAAAAGATTCATAAGAAATGTTCTCAATATCAAAAAATAGCGCAGCCACTTAACGACCGTCAAGTAGCTGCGCTATCTCTAATTATTACCGCTAAAATTTCTTTTATGTTTCATACACGAGAAAATACATTACATATTTTCTATTTCTTATCTTACAACTTTTCTCATACGGAAACCGCCAACTGCAACAACTGCAGCAGCAAGGATTACAACATATAAGCCAACCGGGCTTACATCACCAGTATCTGGAGATGTTGTACCAGTACCTGGTGTGTTTGTATCAGGAGTTGGTGTTGGTGCTGGTGTTTCATCCACTGTTTTTGCAATCACATATAAAGTAGCATCTCCAGTCAAGGTATCACCAGCCACGATTGCATCTTTACCGTCTTTGTCCCAGTAAAAACCAACCAATGTCAATGTTTCGTCAGAAAGGTCTTCCTTCAGACCATTCAGTTCTTTGATATCGTCCTCAGTGAAAACATATCCTTTTGGAGCAGATACGGTGTAAGAGCCATCTTCGATTTCTTTGCCGTCAACAAGGATGGTCATGGTCAATTCGATTGCCACGTAGTATTCACCAGTTTCTGGATCTTTTTCAACTGTTGTTGATTCAGAAATAAATTCTTCTGGAATTTCTACATTAGAAGTAGCACTTTCGATAATGATATCGTTGTTAATGTCTTTTTCATTACCGATAACGGCATTGTCACCCTTTACTACTAATTCAGACATACCAGACACATTAATAGTATTATCTGTCACACCTGAAGCCATACCAAACATAATCTGTGCTGCTGTGCTTGTGGCTTCGCTAGTAACTTTAGAATTTTCAATATTTAATGTAATACCACTATCTTCAAATACAACCGTACCAAAATTGTTACTTGTTGTTTCATCGATAATATTTTTACCAGTTAAGGTAGAATTTTTAACTGTCACAACAGAACCTGTTGTATCTGCACTATTTGCAGCACCTTTAAAATAAAGTGTTGTCCATCCAGTGATGGAAGAATTATCAATGGTCATGTTTGTTGGAACCCACATGATAATTGCATAACCAGTGGAAGTAGTTTCAATCGTAGAATCTGTTATATCAATAGTAACAGTACCTGGATCTGAACCACCAACTGTAAGTGGCTGAGATGCATCACCTGTTGCTTTTAAAGTAACACCAGATAATGTTAACGCAATATCATCCGTACGGGTATCAATACAACGACCATCATAATATGTGTTTTCAATTGTTACATCTTTGAAAGTAACATCTGAAGTATATACTTCGAATGTCTTTTTAATGGTAGATGGTGTAGAAATTGTATATCCATTACCATCAATTGTAAGGTCGCTTCTGATTTCTACTTTATCTGTAAGTTCAATATCTTCTGTAAGTTCAATTGTTCCATTTTCTGCAAGCGCAAGAAACTCTGTAGAAGACATCTGTTTTGCTGTATCAGCAGCGAATGCTGTCATAGAACTCATCACAAGCACTACAACCAGGAGTAATGAGATTACCCCTTTTCTCATTAATTTTCCTTTCATAGTTTGTCCTTTCCTTTCTTCGTGATATAAAAGAATATTGTTAGCAACATCATGTTACGTTTTGGGACAAACTAATTCAATGGTTCGGGGCAATTATATCCATATCCATATACTCTTGTATCGTGATAGCTGACTTTTCGGTATTGTATACCGTATAGTAAAATAAGCGGAACTTTCGCTCCGCTTATTCCTATCTAATCTTATTTACTCAACCACCGTCAAATAACTGCTCACACAATATAATGTTTGTCCATTGTACTCTACTCTGGACCAGCCAACTTCGTTGTTGATGCCGGTTCTTGTTACCACTTCCCCATTGGAGATTTTCACTACTACCTGTGACTGCTCGTTGGTCACACTTGGAAGGGTACGTAAGTTTACCGCATCTTTTGCTGTCACCTGCTCGTTGACAGAGGTAAATTTTGTCTTGATGCCATCGTCCGGTTCTGGTGGTTCTGGAGTCGGCGGTGTGTAACTCAAATCTGTGGTCAGATAACTGGACACCGCATAATAGGTATTTCCATTGTATACTACTCTGGACCAGCCGCTGCTGCTCTTACCGGTTCTGGTTGCCACCTGGCCATTTTCCAATACGGTTTTCACCGTGCTGTCTGAACCCTGACTTGGAATGTCACGCAAGTTGGTTTTGTCCTTGGCGGTTACCTGTTCATTTACTTCTGTAAAACTCATCAGCGCTTCCACATCGGCGCCAACCTGCTCTGGGGTTTCCCCACTCTGAGACTCTTCTTCTTTTTCATATCCAAAGTATGCAATATTTACATCCACTGGCTTGCTGATCCCAGGCACCGTTCCCTGATTGGTATACTGCCACATTGCATGGGAGCCACCATAACTGGAAGAAGCTGTTTCCGGATAAGGTTTGGATGGATACTGAGCCACCCAGATTCTGTAAGAATCGTCAATGCGGGAGGTTTCCCAACTGGTATCATTCTGAAGTTCGCCCTTAGACGCATAAAACATTGGGGTATATCCACGCTGGCCGATGCGATTCATGAACGCCATAGCCACATCCGTTCTCTCCGTCTTTGTCATATGGTACTGACGACTGTTAGACTGGGAAAAACCTTCACAGTTGAAGGCAACCGGATAGGTAATCTTGTAGTTTGAAATATAATCAGACACCCAGTTTGCTTCCTCGATAGCCTCCTCCTTGGAAACCGCAGTAGAGAAGAAATATGCCCCTACTTTGATGCCATATTTGGAAGCTTCCTGCATGTTGTACTTAGCATTGGAATCCGCAACAATCTTGCCATCTTCCAGGGTACGATAGCCCACGCGGACCATAACAAAATCTACACCAGATTCTGCAACCTTTGACCAATGAATGGTTCCCTGATATCTGGAAACATCAATACCGAAGGTAATCTCATCGGTCTCATTGGCATTGGTCACAACCTGCTGTACGTCAACACTTGCACCATTTCCCTCTGGCTTTTCCGGGGCAGCCGTCTGCACCGGGTCAATCTGTTCCAGTTCTTCTTCGCTGATTTCACCCTCAATAGAAGTGCCCTCCTCTGATCCTGCAGAGCTTTCCACGTTTTGCTCAGAAAGTGCAGATGCATTGGATGGTTTTTCATTTTTTCCACAGCCAATCATTGTGGCAATCATGATTCCTGCCAGCAAAACGATTGCCATACGTTTTAATAACATTTGTTTTTTCTTATCCATAGTATGTTCCTCCTATAGATGCATTGTTTGTTTCCAATTAAATTGGATATTTAAAAATCAGTTACATATTACTCCACAAATGGATCTTCTACAATAGTAATTGGAAGAAAATCGGCGGAGTAGTTGTGTGTCTCCTTGGCATCCGTTTCCAAGGCAACATAGTTTGTCCGTTTCTCGTCTCCGATAAACTTTCCACATGCCATATATTTTCCATCTGTGGTCAGAATAAAGGTATTGCAATAATCATATTGATAGATGGTATCTCCATCTACTCCAAATAAAAAATCGTAATTATACATCAAATGTTCTGGCCAAACCATCTGCACATTGTCACGAACTTTCGTTGGTTCTTCTACAATAGCTCCTCCTACTTTCGTGCCACATTCGCCCCAACGGTTTTCGCCCCACATATATAATTGATTATCCTCTGTAATAGCGGCAAAAACATTACCACCAGCTGCAACGTATCTGGCATTTTGCAACATCAGCTGCGGAGTATCATAAAGCACTTCTTCCTTACTGGTGTTGTAATTTATGATTCTTCCCCACCAGTAAACATCACCATTTTCCTTCAAAACAATAATACTTTCTCTTCCGGTCTGGAAATAAGCCACATCCTCCATCAAAAGCTGTGGTGACCAATAAAATTCATGTTCCTCCTGATCGCCACCCAACATGCCATAGATGTTTTCGCCCTGGGCATACAATTTTCCATCTTCCGTAAGCCAGGCAATAAAATAGCAATTCACGGAAGTGTCCATATGAACAACGTTCTCCGCCAGTTTATTCGATTCCTCTCTATAATCCGGAAGCCAATCCTCTCCCAACAAGCCAAAAT
Source organism: Eubacterium sp. (assembly GCA_017472565.1). Lineage (GTDB taxonomy): Bacteria > Bacillota > Clostridia > Lachnospirales > Lachnospiraceae > Brotonthovivens. Next base: position 6,720 of record JAFUPY010000105.1, on the reverse strand, counting down.
CATTCCAACCTTTTCCGAACAATCGGTTCTCGCCATCAATAAAAAAATGATTTGTCACCAAGGTTTTATTGGTAATGTAACAATCTGCAAGCTGCCACCCATCTTCAAACTGTATCGGTTCAATATCCGGCGTAATAAAGATACCTGCACTTTTCACCAACCCTTGTGGTTCAATGGTCTTTAACTCATCTTCCACCGGAAGTGCTTGTACTATTGGTGTATTATAGGGCTCTGCCGCAAACACAACACTTCCACACAGCACCACCGTCAAAATACTGACAACCACACTGGTTGCGATACGCTGCTTGTATTTTTTCAAAATAATCTTGATTCGTTTCTTTAAACTGTTTCCGCCCAAACTCATATAGGTTGTCGGCAGAAAAATATGTTCAATATCTTTTTTCTCAACACTCAGATTCAAAAGCAACTGCCCATAGGCCGCTCTTTCTGTCAGGTCCATTTGCCTGGATACAGATGCATCGCAGGAACATTCGCAATCCCTAACACAAAGAATAAATGCAATCCAAACCAGTGGATTGAACCAGTGGACACACAAACAGATGCAGCGCAATAATGTCCAGATGGCATCTTTGTGTTTGTAATGGGTCAACTCATGGAGTAAAACATACCCACCGTCTTTCTGTTCATAATAATCATCATTGATATATATCTTTGGTTTGAAAATTCCTACCATGCAGGAGGACGGCAGCCAACTCACATAATAGACCGGCAATTCGCACTGGATATCCTCACATAACGTTCGACTTCTTTTTACCCGCTTTTGCCAGGATATATTTTTCACAGCAAAACCAACTGCCATGATGCCGATTCCTGCCATCCAGAAATATTGAAACACATCATAAATGGCACTTGGCGTATAAATTACATGAAGTAGGTCGAAGATGGATTTGCGGGTAATTGGATTGTTAATGGCAAGCTCTTCCTCCGGAACAGAGTCATCATAGTAGTAATGATAAGAACTTTTAGACAAACCATATAACGTATCATTTTCAAAAACGCCATCTTCAGAGAGCGCCTTTAACTCGCCTCGATCATTTAGCAGAGACTCCACTTGATTTTGCACAATAGACGTCTGTTCCGCATTCTCTTTTCCAACCTTCGTCAGCACTGCCTGCTCCACGCCGACTATGTAACTTGTCAATGGTGCTGTCACTGTCTCCACCGGAATATAAGAAGGCACCAACAGTCGCACCGCCACAAAAATCCACCAAAAATACATCACATGGGGATTGATCTTTTTGCCCCATATGCCACGTATAAGTAAAAAGATAACAATAAAAATACTAGATAATAAAATCCAGGAAATCATAAAACACCCTATTTCTTTCTATCTACCCTTCCATGCCACTTTCTTTCACCTGATCCAGCAGCGCCTGTATTTCATCAATCTCTTTTTGGTTCAGCTTTTTGGATGAAACCAGATTGTTTACCAACAGCCCCACATCGCCGCCAAAGACTCTGTCCACAAAATTTTCCGTTTCTGCCAGGCGTACTTCCTCCCGTTTGTAAACAGCCACATATTCTCTGGCTTTTCCTTCTTTTTCATAAGCGACCATGCCCTTTTCCAGCATACGCTTCATCACCGTATTGGTGGTGCTTTTGCTCCATCCAAGCTCCTGTGCCATATGCCGCACAAGCTCCATCAACGTACATGGCTCATTTTCCCATAAATAACGCATTACTTTCCATTCCGATTTATTCAGTTCGTAATCCATTTTTTACCCTCATTTTTTAATATTGTCACTGTCTCAGGAAGAAAAATTACCTCGAGCAAACCGTTCTAAGGTTTATAAGAGCTAATTTTTTTCCTGAGGCGTAAAAAGGTTGACTTTTGTAACATTATATCCATTTCGTGTTACTCATGTCAACCTATCAATTCCATTGTTTATACTTTTACCTGAAAAATAGAGAGAAGAATCTTTATTTTGACTCTCCTCTCCGCATATCTTTAACAAATAATATTTCCCACGATCAACGCGATCACACAGGAAATGATGATTCGCATCCATGTGCTCATCTTTGTTGTCTTATCCAGCACAAGGTTCACGATATAAATAATCAGCAGTTCTACTAACACCGCGCCCTGGCTGCACTCATAGTTTTTCGCCACATTCTGACACATGTAGATCAGCGACAGGATAACGGTGCCCAAAAGGCCGGAAATAATCGCTTTTACCCAGGATTTTAACAGCATAAATACGCGCAGTTTTTCAAAAATCTGCCAGAAATACTGTACCAGTGAAATAACGGAACAGGAACCAACCACGCTGCAGACAAATCCTGATAATGCCACAGCCAGACCTGCGATAATGCCGCCATGGGCGTATCCCATATAAAATCCGATACCGGATAATGTCTTACAAAGGATGGAGCCTGGCAATACATTTACGATAGTTACCAGTCGTCCGTAAAACATTTCCTCAGAAATCATGCCGGTGGAGACAAACAGACCATCTGCCACCGTCAGGTAGGCATCTCCGCCACCAAAGGAAATGATAGAAGAAAAATATCCGCGCCCAAGGTATTCCAGCATATTTGGTACCAGAATAAATGCCGGAATGCTGGCAACTGCAAGAAAAATAAACCAGGCAGCTTCTTCTTTGATCAAAATCTTTGGTGAAGAAAATCGGATATCTTCATCTTTACTGATTCCAAGTTTCACACCGTACACCGCCAACGCTATCATTATGATACATAAGATGACAAACAGAACCTGGCAAACCGTATCGTTGCCGATCCACTGATTCATAATCTGCGCTTTTGATTTGAACAGAGAATAGAAAAAACAGCAGATAACCGCAATCACAACGCGACGCGCCTTTACCTTACTTCCGCCTACATAACCAATGACAAAAAATGCCATCAGCAGAATATGTACCGTAGAAATACTGAAAATAGATGTCATCTCGATGCCAACGTTGCCCAGTACCTTCACAATGGACTTGCCGGCACTAAGGCAAAATACACTCAACACCATCACCGTAGCCAGCAACAGCCGATTGCGCTGTTTTGCCCACACAAAAGTACCTGTGATATATCTTGTCAGCATGGACAAAATAAATGCCGTAATACCGATGGAAAGAATCTCAATCTGTCGAATCACCATTGCTCCTGCCGAACTCATGGTGATTGACAAAAGCAATGTCAGAAGTACACCAGGCAGTGCCATGCAGACAGCCGCCCCGATCATACCCTTCGTTCCGCCAATGATTTTACCAATCCCACTGGAAATTTCTACCGGAAGTGCTCCCGGTGTGATACTTGCAATAATGACTGCAGAATCATAATCTTCCTTGGAAACCATTTTTTTATTGTCTACCATTTCCTGCTCAATCACAGGAATCAAGGTTGTTCCCCCGCCAAAACCGATCAGACCGATTTTGAAAAAGGATAATAACCAGGCAAAACCCTTCTTCATTTGTGTAATTACCTCTCCTATAGCCAATGCTAAAATCAAAATCTAACAATTCCCTACTAAAAATACACAACATTACTATTTTATAACCATTCCTTTATAAATACAATAAATTTTTCTTTCAACCCTTTAAAAATATGCTACTTTATTGGAAAAAGCCCTGCCTCAACTTGCAAAGTAAACCATTTTTTAGTACCATGACTAAAGGACAAAACACAAAGGACAAAAAAGCATGGAAAAACAACAAAAGACAGCAAAACGCCAGGCCATGGCGACCATTATCGCAATGGTTGCTATAGTTGCAGCGCTGGTAGCCGCTTTTATTTTAACAAATATAACCACATACACTTTAGAGTTCAGCAAATCGGAGAAAACCATTACGCTAGAGTATGGCATGGATACAGAACTTCCGGAAGTAACTGCTATCTGTAAGGGCAACTTTCTTAACAGACAGGGGGTGGAAGTGGTGGCACTTCCTGAAGGAGAGGTGGACGTGACTCAGCTTGGTTCTCACGAAGTCATCTACACGGCTTCTTTTAAAGGAAACACCATTTCCGAAAAAAGAATCATTGAAGTGGTAGATACACTGCCTCCGGAAATCACGCTGGTTTCCGATCCAAATCATTTTACCAGCCCAGTAGGGCAGTATGAAGAGGAAGGGTATACCGCCATTGACCTCTACGATGGTGATGTAACCGCCAATGTGACCCGTGTGGAAGCAGATGGCATTGTAACTTACACCGCTGCAGACTCTCATGGCAATATCTCCACTGTTACACGGGAAATCATATATAAAGACGTGATTCCGCCAGTGATCACCCTTGCCTCTGGGGAAAACATCCGTGCACAGATTGGTCAGGACTATGTGGATCCTGGTTTCTCTGCCACAGACGAATGTGACGGCGATATTACCGGTAAAGTTACAGTTGAAGGCACGGTGGACGGTCATAAAGAAGGAACCTATACTTTGACCTATCGTGTAACCGATTCCTCAGACAATGTAACGGAAATTACAAGAAAAATAACGGTAACAGATCTGATTGCGCCAGTCATTAGCTTAAGTGGCGGTGACAGCTTATATGTCAAAGTGGGAGAAAGCTATTCTGAACCAGGTTTTTCCGCTTCAGACAACATGGATGGAGATGTAACAGCAAAAGTTGCCGTATCCGGCTCTGTCGATACCAGCAAAATGGGCAGTAATAACATCACATATACGGTAACCGATTCCAACGGCAATACTACAACGGTGACTCGTTCTGTGTATGTTTACAAAAAACAAGCAGTCTCTGCCACAGAAAATCCTGGGGACAAAGTTATCTATCTTACTTTTGATGACGGTCCTGGAAAACATACCGCAAGACTTTTGGATGTTCTGGATAAATACGGTGTAAAAGCAACCTTCTTTGTCACCAATCAGTTCCCATCCTATCAGGGAATGATCGGAGAATCCTACCGACGTGGACACACCATTGCACTGCATACCTACAACCACAAATTCAACGAGGTATATGCAAGTGAAGCTGCTTACTACGCAGACTTACAGAAAATCCACGATATTGCAGTGGCACAGACCGGTGTGGATCCAACCATTGTCCGTTTCCCAGGCGGCACATCCAACACCGTCAGTCGAAAGTACAGCAAAGGTCTTATGTCCAAGCTTGCAAAAGACCTATCTTACCATGGTTATTTCTACTGCGACTGGAATGTAGACAGCAATGATGCCGGCGGTGCAAAAACAGCCGACGTAGTGGCACAGAACGTCATCAATGGCGTGCAGAAACATAACGTATCCATCGTTCTGCAGCACGATATCCACTCCTACAGCGTAGACGCGGTAGAACAGATCCTTTTCTGGGGCATTGACAACGGCTATACCTTCCTGCCAATGTCGGAGACCACACCAATGGTACATTTTCCACCGAAGAATTAACCTATCATAATAAATAAAAAAAGAATGCGCCTTGGCGCACTTAAAAAAGAGGTCGCATGATAATTCATACGGCCTCTAATTTTATGTTTTCATTATTCTTATTTCTATTTTTCACATTTTTGATAGAAATAGTATTTCTAAAACGTCAACCGCATCTGATACCAGACGACTCCGCCATGATCAGATACAGACACTCCTTCATTTTCAAATCCAAACTTGCCATAATAATGGAGTTTTTCCTCCTTACAGGTAAGAACCAGCCCTTTTCGGCCCTGCTGTCTTGCGTCTTCCACCATTTTTTCCATCAGTTGGCCTGCATAGCCTTTTTTCTGATACTCCGGATGGGTTCCCACACTGAAAATCATCTGCCAAGCCCCATTTTCATCGTGCATATCTGCATGGGCAAACATTTCATCCGTCAAATCTGCCTCATCGGTAACAAAACCAATGACAAAAGAAATCAGTTTGTCCCCATCAAACATCAGCCAGAAATGATCCGCAAAATAGGTCAGTCTCTCCTTGTAAGAAGCTTCCGAAGCCGCTTTTTCCGGCACAAAACAAATTTTTTCAAGTTCGGCGATAGCCTTTAAGTCATCCATGGTAGCTTTTCTAATTAACATGATATTTTCTCCTTCTTTTTCCACATTTCCTTTGCAGAAAACATATTTTTTATCAAATTTCCAATTGTCCACTTCCATAAGCCGATTCATTGTACTTGAGCTTTGTACCACGGACTTGAGTGGTGAACAAAATACTTATCAAATTCAACTTACCCTAACAGAAATTACAGATGTAAAATAAAAGAGCCACGGCTGCTAATCCAAGGAGCAACAGCCGTGGCTCTTGTTTAGTATTCAAGACTATCCGCATTCAAAAGGAAATATTTCATTCCCATAATGACAAAGCCTTCATCATTTCTCCAAGGCTTCTTACTGCCATTTACAATAACAATCTTCTTGAAAGAGTCCGGGATATTGCGCAGAGAGTTGAACTCCTGAGTCTGTTTTTCTTCCGAAGTCATATCATAGGCAACCTGAATGTAATATCTCTGGCTTCCCTGATTTACCACGAAGTCAACTTCCAACTGCTTGCGAACACGCTTACCTTCTTTGTCCTTATCGAAAATCTCGACAACACCTACATCACCATTGTAGCCACGGATCAGCAGCTCGTTATAAACGATGTTCTCCATAATGTGAGTAGGTTCCTGCTGTCTGAAATTCAGACGGGCATTTCTCAGTCCCAAATCAGTAAAGTAGTATTTCAGATTTGCACCGATATACTTTCTTCCCTTAATATCGTATCGGCTTGCCTTGGAAATCAAAAACGCATCTGCCAAATGATCGATATGGTT
>JAFUPY010000104.1 GCA_017472565.1 Eubacterium sp. | reverse complement strand
TCCCGATACCTTTGTAATTCTCTTGTCTTGCCATCTTTGTCTGTCACTAAAATATCTGCTTCCGAGTCTACAGGTTCTAAATCTTTTGCCAGAACAACCTGCTTTCCATTAAACATTTGCCCATTGAACAAATCTGCAAAACGTTCTTTGTCTCTTAACCACTGTTTTACCACAGTATTTCCTGTTCCCATAGTAGTTTCTTTCTCCTTATTTAGATTTTAATTAATTGGATTTTTCGGCAGAACTGCCGGATAACAGAAAAGCGAGTGCTTTTCAGATACAACCTGATTATAGCACTCACCCTTTTTGAATTCAACTATGCATTTTCGATATTTCAGAATGAAATATGCACCAAATATACATTTATATTGAAATGAAAACATTTGAGCTTTAAAGACGAAAACCGCACTCAAAAACAAGTGCGGTTTCTGTATTATTACCATATATTAATCTCTGATGTATCCAAAATTTCCATAACAACTTCATCCGAAATCAGTCCTGCACCACCAAGTACAGCACCTGCCGAAATACTGTTGTTCTTTGTATAAGTTACTGCATTTGCCTCTTTTCCTGTCGCCGTAAGAATTAATGGTGCATTCTTACTCAGTGCCAGTGGTCCGCCACAAAGACCATCTGGAAAATTCTTTGCGTAAGCAAGTACTGCTTCCTCAGAACCATCGAAAAATGCTTCCGCTACAAGGATTGAAGTTTCATATCTGGTACTACCCGAAATTCTTTCTGTCATTCCATAATCTTTAACAACAGACTCAATTTCCTTACTCACAGCACTTTCTCCACCAATGATATAATACTGGTTTCCTTTATGCAGACTCATAAATTCTTTCTGTTCTGCTGTCACACTTTTCCCGATTAATAAGATTGGTTTTCCGGTTGCCGATGCGGACAAACTATCTGCAAATCCTCTGCCTGTACATACCAGGATTTCTTCGCCAGAAACACCTGCTTCTTCCAGAATCATAAGATTTGTTTCATAGCGGTTTGCACCTGCGAGACGTTCTACTTTGTAACCTGACAATCCATTTAAAACACTTTCCGGAACTGCACCTGTTCCTCCAAGCACATAGATTGTACCTCTTGATTTAAGATTTTCTCTGATATAGGCTCTTAATGGTTCTGCATATTGTGATTTCTCATTCGCCATTAAAATTGGTGCATTCATTTTACCAGCCAGATAACTTCCCGCCAATGCGTCCGGGAAATTTCGACCATCTGCAAGAATAACCGTGTCAAATTTTTCAACTCCCAGATCTGCCTTCAATGCATCAGCAATCTTTAAAGACGTTTCATAACGCGTCTTACCCGCAATACGATAAACTTCCGTTTCATTGTCTGACGGTACTTGGTAATTCGGGTCCGGCTCACCACAGCGGATGCATGCACCATCTTCATACTTGTGCCCCAATTTATCGACAGTGTGATGCTCACTGGAAATCACTCCATTACAGATGGTACAGTAAACAACCAAGTCATACTCGCCTTCGTTCTTGCAGTCAGCGGTACTTTCATTTTCCCGCACCTCTTCTCCGGAGATATGGGACAGGCTCTGCTTCACAGCAAAAGAAGGTCCCTCTGCCTGCACATTTTTATCGTAGAGAAGTTCCTCAATTTCTTCACTGGCAGTGATAGAATTCTTTACAACCTTATATTCCGAAGAATACTGGGTGTTTCCGAGCGCAGTCCGTTTCTCAAAGGAAATCATTGGTGTATAATTGCGCTGCACATAAGTGTTTCCGTCAAAGGAGAACACATCTTCTCCTGTTTCAAAGATGCATACATTAAGCAACTGGCTGATTTCAGAAGAAAAGTAAAACGTATTGTTATGAATCTTAATGCCGGAGACCCCCGGATTTAACATCAACCCCAGACCGGAAAGATAGGTGTTTCCTTTGGAATAATCCTCCAAATGTGCCCAGTTTGTCATCGCGGAGTACAAAATCTGATTATCTTCGATGGTAACATTCGTAAAAGTAGGACCATCTATGCAATATTCCAACGCATACCAGTCTACCACAAGCACTCCACCGGCACAGTATTCCATCAGATTTCCTGAAATGCTGGTATCTTTTCTCGGTACCTCAGGAGTTCCATCAGTCCAGGAACCTGCGTATTCCTCCACAGTAATAGCCCAGTCAAAGGTCTGGGTAATGTAGTTGTTTTTGATTATATTATTAGTGCCGCCACTCATGATACCGTCACCGGTTCGCATGATACTGGCACCTGTCCGCCCAAAAGTAACTCCGTCAATCTGGATTTCATAACCCAATGTAATACCGCCGACCCAACTAATACAGCAATTTTGCACAACCACGTTGGAATATCCCTGCATTTGGACACCTGCAGAGCCGTAACGGAAAGAAAGATTATCCAGCGTTACACCATTTGCGGTACTGACCAGATTTTGATTCCAGCCATTATTTCCTGTAAAAAATTCAATAGAATCATAAATTTCTCCCGGATTCCCCGCATCACAGCGAAGATACAGTGTTCCGAAAGCACCAAACTCCGGTGGCTGATTCAGAATAGGCTCCTCATGTTCAATATAATTAAAGAAATATAGGTCCTCCAGTTTTGTCAGATCGAGCTCTTCCGCAGCTTCCAGAACCTCATTTGAAAACTGCTGATCATTGCCCACATCAAGATAGCTCTTTGTATCATCATCCCAAAAAGCCATCTTCTTCTGTGCTACCGTGTTTTCACCCAGAAGAATGCCTCCACAATCCTGCAATGGCCTGTAAAATACCCAAATATTATCTGTTCCATCCAATAATGACCATTTTTCACCACCCGTACCATTTTCCGGAGAACCCCAGATTTCAGGCTTCTGTCCCTCTCCGTAGGCCGAATAGGCTACACCTTCTCTGGTACGGAGCACACCACGCCAGAGTCCACCTCTCTCAAAAAGCACCACGTCACCAGAATTCAGATGCGCCCAACTCTCCTTGTTTTCACAAGCCCAGGTATATTCCGGGAATTTTTCGTCCTCTGTAAGATACTCACAACCTTCCAACGCAGCACTGTTGACCTTATCCAGTGTCTGCCAGGCAGTTTCCGGAGTAAGACCGTCGTTCTCGTCATTGCCGTTTGGAGAAACATAGTAGACCGTTCCGCCTTCTCCCAAAGTCCAATCCGATTCTGTATTCAAAATCTTTTTACGAGTTGTTTCGGCATTGGACAGAATATTTTCGTCCAATTCCGTTGTATCACGTTCCTCCGAAAGATTCTCCTCAATGGAATCGTGCATTCTGGCAACAGCCAGTACCGCCTCCTGCCAGGTTAGATTTTCATCGGGCCGCATGGAATTGCTATTCTCATCATAATCAAAGAGTGTCTTACCGCTGAACAGCGAAAATCGCCCATAGGAATAAAAATATGATGAAGCATACAGGTGCCACTCCATAGCAGGACGACCTGCATCTACGGTACTGAAATATTCATCATTCCAATGCACCTTTTCCCAACATGACTCTCCAATGGCGCTATGAATCGTTCCCCATTCATCATTGTTCAACTGATCTTGTCCAAGGAGTTCTGCCGCAAGAAACAAGGCAACAATACCATCATAACGGCTGATAGGTTTATCACCTTTCCTGAAATCTGGAATAACATTCTTCCACTGCTCCAGCTTTTCGCCATCTGTAACCCAGACCAGATGATCCAACAGCTGTGTCATCTCCTGTCCTGTGACAGTCGCCTGTTCCAGCCTGTCCACAGGAAGTCCCAGTGCT
>JAFUPY010000103.1 GCA_017472565.1 Eubacterium sp. | reverse complement strand
AATGCGTTCCCAATCCTGGATTCTGTGATGATCACACACATCAAATTTTTGCGCTGTTTCACGATAACCCAGTTTTTCTTCAATCATAGTTTCAATTACTAATTTTTTGAATTCTGCCGTATATCTTTTATTTGGTACTCCTTTTGGCATAAAAACACCCCACTTGTTAGATTAGTATATCATACTGTCTAACAAATGGGGTTCAGTTCATAAATTAGAAAGGGGGTTTTGTCTTTTGTATTATAAATAAAGATCCAGAACTTTTTCTGCCAATTGTTTTTCCATGTTTGCACGAATTGCAAGAGCCAATGTCATCATGATACGTTTTGTTTCATCATCATCATACATCAGGATAGATTCCTTACCATAAAAGGATTCATCCGGTCTGCCTTCCGCTGCACCAACCAGATAGGTCAATGTCTGCTTCTGCAGGGAAACAAAGCCCTTATAAACAGACTCGATCATTCGTTCCTGTTTCATTTTATTTGGTTCAGATAATGCAGACTGGAACAGAACGCCTATATCTTTAATGGAAAGTATAGATTTCAGATGATAAATCATAATCAGCAGCATCAGATGGGTACGGCTGTATTTTTTCTTCACAGGGGCAGGAAAGATCTTTGCCTTTGTGTAGTTATTGATCATTGTTTTTGTCAGCACTTTATCATCGTCATAACGTTTATACTGAGCCAGACATTTATCCATAAATGTAGTAACCTGATCCATGTAAAGGTCAATATTAGGGATATCTTCTATTTCAACAATATTAGATGAACGAACCTGAGCGGCGATTTTTTCTACCATCTCATTGAATGTGTTCATACGGATTCACCTCGATTTTCATACGAATAGATTGTTTCAAACATATTATATAGTATTTTGAACTAGGTATCAAGATTTTGTCATGTTTTTCTCTTGATACCTTTGGAATAATATGATATTATACGAATATCACAACATATAGTATTTAAAACCATATGATATGGAGGAGATGGATCATGGAAATGGTAATGACGAAAAAAGAAAAATTTCAGGTAAAGGATCCCATGAGTGCTTTGACTCACTTTATTGGTTTTCTGGGTGTGATCCCTGCATTTATCTTTTTATTGGAAAAGGCTGAGACAAAACTGCAGATGGTCGGCTTTGTAGTATTTGGAATTTCTCTGATGCTTTTATACGGTGCAAGTACAATTTATCATACTTTAAAGCTTTCTGCAGAGAAGACAGCGATCCTTCGCCGTATTGATCATATGATGATTTTTGTTTTGATCGCTGGAACATATACGCCAATTTGTCTTGTGACACTGGCAGGCAAATGGGGGACCATTCTTTTGGCTGCGATCTGGGGAATCGCTATTGCAGGTGTGTTTATGAAAATTTTCTGGATGGGAGCACCCAGATGGCTTTCTACAACGATTTATGTAGTGATGGGGTGGCTCTCTCTGACTGCTTTTGTCCCCTTGATGAATGCTGTTGGCTGGGGCGGTTTCGGTATGCTTTTAGGCGGTGGTATTGCCTATACAGTAGGGGCATTGATTTATGCGCTGAAAAAGCCTAATCTCGCGATATTAAAAAGCTTTGGGTTTCATGAAATTTTCCATGTATTTGTTATGATTGGCTCTGCTTTTCATATCGCATTCATGTTTCTGTATGTTTTATAAAATACAGGTTTTAATTCCATTGACAATGAAATAGATTGTGTTAAACTAAAATAGTTAGGCATCATCATTCGATGCCTGACTTTTTTTAATGGAATACTCAAGTTCGAGAGGTGAAAAAATGAAAGAAGTTTTAAATTATTTAAAACCATATAAGAATCTGGCGATTCTGGCTCCAATCATGATGCTGCTCGAAGTTGCAGCGGAACTCTCTATGCCCAAGATCATGACATATCTCATTGATAAAGGGGTAGGAACCGGTAATACTGACTTAATTATGAAAATCGGTATTCTGATGCTGATCATTTCCATTATCGGCATTATTGGCGGTGTGGGTTGTCTGATCTGTGCAGCGATCGTCAGCCAGAGAACCGGTACAGATATCAGAAAAGTGGCTTTTGAGAAAATCCAGGAATTTTCCTTCCATAATATCGATACTTTTTCTACACCGTCTCTGATTACGCGACTGACGAATGATATTACACAGATCCAGCTGGTGATCATGATGTGCCTGAGAATGATGGTACGTTCTCCTTTGCTTTGTGTCGGCAGCATTATTATGGCGTTCAGCATCAATGCAAAAATTGCTCTTATGTTCATTGCAGTTGTTGTCATGCTGACATTGGCAGTTGTATTCATTTTGAAAGCAGCTATGCCAAAATTCAAAATGGTTCAGGAGAAACTGGATAAAGTAAATACTGTTATGCGTGAATGTCTTGCTGGTATCCGCGTTGTAAAAGCTTTTGTCAGAGATGACTACGAAGTAGAGAAGTTCTCTGAAGTAAATGTAGATTATAAGAATACTACTATTAGTGCTTTCAAAATCATGATGCTGATGATGCCGGTTATGATGATCCTGGTAAATGGTACGATCATTGCAATTCTCTGGTTTGGTGGTCTGCAGGCTTATGCGGGTATCATGGATGTAGAAGAGATCATGGCTTGTATTACTTACTTAATGCAGATGATGATGGCAACTATGATGTTAGCAATGAACTTTATGTTCATTTCCAGAGCAAAAATCTCCGCAGACCGTGTAATGGAAATTCTGGATACAACAGTAGATATCGCAGATCCATTTGAAGTAAAAACACCTGTTGAGGCAAAGGGCCGAGTAGAATATAAAAACGTAGCATTCCGTTATAAAGTAGGCAGCGGTGATGCCGTGCTGGAGAATATTTCTTTTACAGCGAACCCTGGCGAAACCATTGGTATTCTTGGCGAAACCGGATCCGGTAAATCTACGTTAGTGAACCTGTTGCCCCGTCTGTATGATGTTACAGAAGGTCAGATCCTTGTGGATGGTGTTGATGTCAGAGATTATAAAATTAAGGATCTGCGTCAGCGCGTTGCGGTTGTGTTACAGGAAACCATTCTGTTTTCTGGTACGATCAGAGATAATATCAAATGGGGAAAACCTGACGCTACGGAAGAAGAAATCATTACAGCCGCAAAAGCAGCGCAGGCCCACGATTTTATCATGGAACTTCCAAAACAATATGACACAGAACTGGGACAAAGAGGTGTCAATGTATCTGGTGGACAGAAACAACGTATCTCTATTGCAAGAGCGTTGATCCAGAATCCAAAAATCATTATTTTTGATGATAGTACCAGTGCTGTCGATTCTCTGACAGAAAAGAATATCCGACAGGGGATGAAAGAAAGTCATCATGACTGTACTAAGTTCATTATTGCGCAGAGGATCAGCTCCGTTCGTCATGCGGATAAGATTTTGGTTCTGAGCGGCGGTAAAATCGTTGCACAAGGTAACCATAATTATCTTATGGAAACAAGTGTGGACTATCAGGAAATTCTGGCTTCTCAGCTGAAGAAAGGAGCGATGGCAGAATGAGTAATAAAAATATGAGAAAAGGCCCAGGAGGCCCTAATCATGCTGCCATGATGGCCCATGGTAAACCCGCCAAAACAAGACAGACGATTTTGCGTCTGTGTAAATATCTGATAAAATTCTGGCCATTGATTTTGATTGCTGTAGTCTGCAATCTGATCACAACAGTCGGAACGGTTTTTGCGACACGCCTGATCGGGGTTGCAATTGATCAATATATTTCCGTATTCGATTTTGATGGTTTATTTAAAATATGTATCACACTGCTTGTATTTTATGGCACATCTTCTCTGGCCACATGGTTACAGAGTTATCTGATGCTGAAAGTAGGGCAGGAAACTGTTACAACACTGAGAAGTGAAATTTTCGATAAATTCCAGAGACTGCCTTTAAGTTATTTCGATAAAACAACGCATGGCGAACTGATGAGCCGTGTAACAAATGACGTAGACAATGTATCTCAGATGCTGAATAACAGCGTTTCTCAGATTTTGCAGAGCATTCTGACCATTATCGGTACTTTCTTTATGATGGTATATCTGAGTATTCCTCTGACCGTTGCTACTATCGTAACAGTTCCTATTATAATGGTAACAACAAAGTGGGTCACAAAGCATTCCAGAAAATATTTTAAGGACAAACAGGAACGTTTGGGCGATCTGAATGGTCATATTGAAGAAATCATTTCCGGGCAGAAGGTAGTAAAGGTATTCTGTCGAGAAGAGGAAGAAATCAAAAAATTTGATAAATTAAATGAAAAACTTCTTGATGTAAGTGTTCGTGCAGAAATTTTCTCCGGTTCTATCGGACCTATCATGACTGCACTGAACAATATGACTTACGCTGTTGTTGTTGCTGTTGGCGGTATCCTGATGGTAACAGGCGGTGCCATGACTTTAGGTACCATTTCTAACTTCATTATTTATTCCAAGCAGTTTGCAAGACCTTTGACGGAACTGGCCAACCAGGTGAATATGATCATGTCTGCCATGGCCGGCGCAGAGCGTGTATTTGAAGTGCTGGATGAAACAGAAGAAGAACCAGATACGGATGATGCATATGAAATGGGTGAAATTAAAGGGGATGTTGTATTGACCGACGTTAATTTCTCCTATGAAAAAGGCCACCCGATCCTGAAAAACGTAAATCTGTATGCAAGACCAGGCCAGACGATCGCCTTTGTCGGTCCTACCGGTGCAGGCAAAACAACCATCATCAATCTTCTGACAAGATTTTATGATATTGACAGCGGTACCATCACGATCGACGGTCATGACATTTATAAAACAACGAGAAACAGTCTGCGTTCTGCGTTAAGTATCGTTCTGCAGGACACATATCTGTTTACGGATTCTATCAAGGAAAATATCCGTTACGGCAGATTGGATGCAACGGATGAAGAAATCAAAGAAGCTGCGAAACTGGCAAATGCCCATGAATTTATTCGCCGACTGCCAGACGGCTATGATACACTGCTGACAGATGGCGGCGGTAATCTGAGTCAGGGACAGCGACAGATGATCTCCATTGCCAGAGCCATCCTTGCAAATCCTTCTGTATTGATCCTGGATGAAGCGACCAGCAGTGTAGACACAAGAACAGAGGTAAAGATTCAGGAAGCAATGCATAATCTGATGAAGGGCAGAACGAATTTTGTCATTGCCCATCGTCTGAGTACCATCAAAGATGCGGATTTGATCGCCGTTGTCAACCACGGTGAAATCATAGAAAGAGGCAATCATCAGCAGTTGATGGAGAAAAAAGGCTTCTATTATAATCTGTATACAAATCAGTTTGACCAAAATGAAGCAGTATAACAAAAAAGTGGGACAAATTTGAATGTATACATTTCTAAAATGGCCAAAAATGCTTGATTTATTTTGGTAAATATGTTATAAATGTATCTGTGAAAAGACATTGATGAGGAAGAGTAAGATTTCCGGATGCTTTCAGAGAGTCGGTGGTTGGTGCGAATCGGCAGATAGGGAAGTCAGAACTGGCCTCGGAGTTCTGTATCGAAAATGTATGACATGAGTAGACTACAGCGGTTGCCCCCGTTACAGGTTTTGAGCGTGCCCATAGGAAAATGGGCAAACTAGAGTGGTAACACGGAGTGTCCCTTCGTCTCTAACAAGAGGCGAAGGGCCTTTTTAGTTTAAAGAACGAAAAGAGAACACCCGTAAACAAAGGAGGAATTCAAAATGGACAGTCGCTATAATTTCAGAGAAATCGAAAAAAAATGGCGTGCAGAATGGGAAAAAAATCCCATCAACAAAGAAGATGACGTAAAACCCAGATTTTACTGCCTGGATATGTTTCCTTATCCTTCCGGTTCTGGTCTGCATGTAGGTCACTGGAGAGGGTACGTACTCTCTGACGTAGTGAGCCGTTATAAACTGCTGCAGGGCTATCAGGTACTGCATCCCATGGGTTGGGACGCATTTGGTCTGCCCGCAGAAAACTATGCGATCCAGACAAATACACATCCCAGAGTTTCTACAGACGCAAATATTCAGAATGCAAAAAGACAGCTGCATGAAATCTCTGCGATCTATGACTGGGACAAAGAAGTAGATACAACAGATCCCGGCTATTATAAATGGACACAGTGGATCTTTATCCAGATGTTCAAAATGGGCCTGGCATATGAAAAAGAAATGCCTCTGAACTGGTGTCCTAAATGTAAATGCGTACTGGCAAATGAAGAAGCTGCAGGCGGCGTACATGAACGCTGCGGTTCCGTTGTAACAAAGAAAAACCTGCGTCAGTGGATGCTGAAGATTACAGCATATGCTGATAGACTGCTGAATGACTTGGATAAACTGGACTGGTCTCCTAAGGTTAAGAAAATGCAGACAGACTGGATCGGTAAATCCTATGGTGCTGAAGTTGACTTCAAAGTAGTTGATTCTGACGAAGTGATCACAGTATATACAACAAGACCTGATACACTGTATGGCTGTACTTTCATGGTACTGGCTCCTGAATATGCTGGTCTGGCACCCCTGGTAAAACCTGAATGCAAAGAAGCTGTAGACCAGTACTGCTACGAAGCATCCACAAAATCTTCTGTAGACCGTATGACAGATAAAGAAAAAACAGGTGCATTCACAGGTTCTTACTGCGTAAATCCTGTAAATGGCGAACAGATTCCTATCTGGGTAGCAGACTATGTATTGGCAGACTATGGTACAGGTGCCGTTATGTGTGTACCTGCCCATGACGATCGTGACTTTGCGTTTGCGAAAAAATTTGATATGCCCATTATCCCTGTTATCAAACCTATGGATGCTGAACTGCCCGAAGTTATGGAAGAAGCATTTACAGGCGAAGGTATCGTTATCAACTCCGAAGAATGGAATGGTATGACAGTTTCTGAAGCAAAAGAAAAAGTACCTTTCATTATGGAAGAAAAAGGCTGGGGTAAAAAGACAGTGAATTATAAACTGCGTGACTGGGTATTCTCCAGACAGAGATACTGGGGCGAACCTATTCCTATCATCCACTGCGATTGCTGCGGCGCTGTTCCCGTTCCCGAAGATCAGCTGCCCGTACTGCTGCCTGATGTAGAATCCTACCAGCCTACAGAAACTGGCGAATCTCCTCTGGCACACATCGATGAATGGGTAAATACAACATGTCCCGTTT